>JAAHGR010000081.1 GCA_010672425.1 Symploca sp. SIO2E6 | reverse complement strand
TACAAATTCCAATCATACCAAATCCGGTATATATCAACCCGTTATATCCGACCCTGTAGGGGCGGGTTCGCTCAAGTCTTTGCTATTCAACGATAATTTAACCAAACCCGCCCCGGCGCTCTTAGCACTCCTTACCTTTGGGCAAACCGGGGCGGGCAATGTGGAATGAAGAATGAAGAATTGGGTTATGTGTAATATCCAACCATATAGGGGCGGGTTCACTCAAATCCTTGCTGCTCAAGGTCAGTCTCGTGGTCTATACATTACAGGCGCACGCCTATCCCATTATTCAAATAATAGCAAAAAACCAGGAAAATTACAACTAATAAAAGATTTCCCAGAAAAAGCGATTGCCGCTGTAGAGACCCGCCAACAGCCCTTCAGGCATCACCAAGGCAGGCGTGTCTCTACATAGCTATTGCCGGTTCTTTGAACCTTCCTGTTTCAGTGTCCAAAATTAAACTGTCCCCTTCGAGTAAACGAACTATCAAATTTGTATCCTGCAACAAGATCTCAGACCCGATATCGGGAAGACCTTTAATACTGCGGATAGAGCAGTCTGAGTTAAAAAGTAACAACTCTAACTCAGTCAGTACAATCGTTAGGGATGTAGCTATCAAGATTTGAACGATATTACTACTGAGCGGTAGGGCGACAGAGATTTTTTCCTGCTTTAAGTCAAGGGCAACTAACTGCTGATCTATACCAATCCAAGCGGTTGAGTGGTCTGATGATAGCATAATAAGTGGCTCGATTAAATCACTCCTCCAACTAAGTCCGAAGGTTTCTAGATTATCCAGGTCGAGGGATGCAAATTTTCGAGCATGATCATGAAATATAATCTGTCGAATGCTTTGGATTTGCTGGAATTGAGACTGATCAATGGGCTGAATTTTCATTTCGGCTCCTAAAGATAGATTTTGGGTATAATCGAAACTACTTCTGGTGTAGCTGAAAGATTAGAACCTAGATAAAAGTAAGAAATCTCGATCGCTCCTTTAGCTTCTGTCCCATTGATTTCCACTACTCTAATAATAGTAGTTCCGTAGTCGGTCGTTTTCCTACTTGCTTCAGGACAGTTCAAGCCATCTTGAAAAATTTGCATGAGACGCTGCTGACCATCTGTTAATTCATCCACACCTAATTTTTTTAAGTCTTGCAAATTCTGCAAAGATCGTTGTTGATTGTGTGGATTGGAAGTGACACGACCAAAAAAGTAGTTGAATTTACCTTCTTTAATCGTAAATCCGTTGCCCTGAATCATTTAATCACTCAATCTACCTGCTACTATCTATCTCAACAGTACAGCACTTACCGCTGTTACGAGGTACAGTAAAAACGACTAGGAAGAAATATATCCAATCTTGACAACTGATTCAGGTGTACCTCATTGCAGCGAACCGCTGTAATACTGCCAGTGTGACAGTTCCACTGTCATACTGGCAGGATGCCAGTTCCACTGTCATACTGGCAGGATGCCAGTTCCACTGTATCTAATTAATCGGAAAACCGGTATAGGTTAAGGTTCCTTGATTCAAGATCCACTCCTGTCGAGGAATATCTACCAAATCTTCCTCTTTGATACGTCCCGATAAGAAGTAAAGTTGCTGATTCGCTGAGCCTCTGAGTACATACTCCCCTGCCTCCTCTTGAATAAATAATCCATCGATTAAAAGATCCACATGTTCCAACAATTGCTCTACTCCTGGAATGGCACCTGCTCGAAGTTGCTCTATCCGATACCCTGTCCAACACACCACCGTCTTGCCTACTGCCTGTACCCGGCGAGCCAATTCTCCTAAAGCTACTGCTTGGGCAAAGGGTTCTCCTCCTGAAAATGATACTCCTTCCAACTCAGGGATTGCCTGGAAAACCTGCCACAGCTGCTCAACTGTGACAACTTGATGCAGCCGAAATTCTAAATTCTCGGGATTCTGGCAGCCAAGACAGCGAAAAGGACATCCCTGCACCCAGACTACCAGGCGAGTTCCCGGTCCATTGGCACGGGAACGGGGTAACCATGTCGCTAGATTCAGCAGCAATTCGGAGGACATTTCAATACCGGGTGAGGTGAAAAAAGGTGTGGGAGAGCTTTTTTGAGTAATGAGTAATGAGCAGTAGTAGGACTTCAGTCCAAAAAGAAGAAGAAAAACAAGTCAGCTTCCCTTAGAGCCTTCTGCCTTCTGCCCTCTGCCTTGGAGCCTTCTTTCTCAAGAGTAATGAGTGAAGAAACTTTGGTCAAATCATTTTTCCTTCTACCTCCTGCCTCGGAGCCTCGGAGCCTCATGTTCTTGAAAGCCACTGTAAATTTCGTTCACCCCTCAATACTCCTCTGCTTCTAATCGCCGTTGCTGTTGAGCAGCATAATCTGGGAACTGATTCGATGGAGAAGTCGTTTCCTTGTTTTCTGTAATTATCGGAGTCTCGGCAGTAGCGGAGTAGTAGGTTCTCCATTCCTCAGGAACAGGTTGCCCATCAAGGCTTTCCCATTCCAGGTAATATCCTTGCTGCTGGAAAAGCTGCAACACCTCACGAGTTCTTGCTGAACAGGATACAGTCTCTTCCGAGGGACCATCAAGGACGATTTGCTGTCCTTCAAATTCTACCCTGATCTGGGTATTAGCCCCTTCATGGGTTTCGACACTCAAGATCAGATCTCCGTTATCAATGCCAGCAAAATGGGCAACATAACCTACTTCTGTCCAAGCATTGAGCAGGTGATTCGCTGCTGCTACTACCCGCTCAACCTGAGCCTCCCCCTCGCTGAGTTTCTGATGCAAGACCATTAAATCTGGGTCATCTGGAGGAGCTCCATTATTGCGCACCCCCTCGATCTCCATGTTAAGCTGTTGGATGAAGGCTTGGGGTAAGCGATCGCTTAGAGCATCTAGTCGCTCTTGGGCAAACTCAGCTTGCACTCTCTGAGACGCTTGCAACTCCTCTAGAGCCTGAATGCGGGCATCATCCAACGCCTTGAGACAGGCTTGGGCTCCCGTCAAGTTACCACTGTGCAATGCCTGTTGAGTCTGAGCCAATGCCTGAGACACGGTTGCCGGTTCTAGTAACTCCTGAGCCACGAGTGTCTCGTACTCTCTCTTAATTCCCGGTAAGCGAGACTGTAAATCTTGAACTCTTCTTCTATGATCTTGTTCCTGGTAATTAGGGCCTGTTGGCAAACTCTCGGAGGAGGGCAAAGCATGTGGATTGTCTACTTTGGGTTGCATAGATGAATGGTTACCCCAATGCTTTGCCCCGACATCAGGTTTTTGACTTTGAACAAACGCCCCAGATCCTTTCTGCAAATTTGTCGGGGGTGCAACAGAGACTTCCGGAACTTTAACCGCTGTCCTTTTCCGGGAAGTATGACTTCCTACTTTTGCCCGAATCTCTGCAATGCGCTTTTGAATATCCCGCTCTCGCTGTACTGCTCGCTCTCGTTCCTGGCGCACTCTCTCTTGATGGGCTTGAGCTGCCTTCACCACAGCCTTGGCCACTGTCGCACCACCAGATATCACGGCTCCAGTAGCCGCAATAATTCCACCTGCAGCCAGCAACACACCTTCACTAGTCGGAGTTGCACCAGCAATCACATTTACTCTCTTAACACCACTCATAAAGCTCTTCTCAAGTTTAAAGAGATTAAAAAACCACCAAGGAAGTGTTAGAGACATTATAGCTCAAATAATCCTCAGTTTTGGACTTGACGAAAAGTCATATTGATGATAATGCTAAATATTGGTTGTAATTTTTCTGGTTTTTTGTTATTATTTGAATAATGGAATAGGTGTGCGCCTGTAATATATGCTGATGTACTAAGTTACAAGAAACCGGGTTTCTGAGTTGGCGATCAGCTTCGCTGGTGCTGAAGGCGATCGCACCGCAGTCTAAGAAACCGGGTTTCTACCAAGGATAAAGACTTCTATCCAGCACCTTTCCAAGAAACCCGGTTTCTAGATAGGCGATCGCACCGCAGTCTAAGAAACCGGGTTTCTACCAAGGATAAAGACTTCTATCCAGCACCTTTCCAAGAAACCCGGTTTCTAGATTGGTGATCGCACCGCAGTCCAAGAAACCGGGTTTCTACCAAGGATAAAGACTTCTATCCAGCACCTTTCCAAGAAACCCGGTTTCTAGATTGGTGCTATCATCTAATGAATAAGTTACGTGCGAAATGCTTCTTACTATTACCAACAGTCAAACACCTGCTAATGACCTAAGCTATTTGCTGCACAAGCATCCTAACCGTCTTCAATCGTTCTCAACCTCTTTCGGACAAGTTCATTTGTTCTATCCTGAATCTAGTTCTGAGGTATGTACTGTTGCCCTGTTGATGGATGTAGACCCGATTGGACTGATACGCTCTGGACATCGCGGCATCAGTTCTAACTTTGCTCTTGAGCAATATGTGAACGATCGACCCTATGCGGTTTCTTCGTTTATGAGCGTGAGTATTGCCAAGGTTATTGGTTCGGCTTTGTCTGGAAAGTGTAAAGACAAACCAGAGCTTGTCAGTAAACCACTTCAGCTGACTGCTAAGTTACCCGTTCTTCCATGTCGAGGAGGTGAAGGCTTTCTTCGCGGACTGTTTGAACCCTTGGAATATCAAGTTGAAGCGTCAAGACTCGCTCTCGATGAAAAGTTTCCAGAATGGGGACAGAGCAATTACTTCAGTGTTTCTCTCTCTAGGCATTGTCCCTTGCAGGAATTGCTGACTCACCTCTATGTGCTGATCCCTGTACTAGATAATGACAAACACTATTGGGTTAGTGAAGATGAGGTCCAAAAACTCCTTCGTCATGGAGAAGGTTGGCTTGAAGAGCATCCTCAAAAAGAAGCGATCGCTTTTCGTTACCTCAAACATCAGCGACGCTTGACGAAGCTTGCGATGTCAGAGTTGGTGGATGCGGATGAAGTTGAAGCTGCTCCCCTTGAAGTGTGGGATGCTCAAGAAGAAGAAGTCGAAAAATCAATTAGTCTAAATGAGCGTCGCTATGAAGCGGTTCTGGAAGCAGTTCAAGCCGTTGCTTCCCAAACAATAGTTGACCTTGGCTGTGGAGAAGGAAAACTTGTCAAGGGACTTTTAAAGATCAAGTCTCTTGAGAAGATTTTGGGAACAGATGTTTCTATTCGCTCCCTGGAAATAGCGGCTGAAAGGCTACGGCTTGATGATTTACCGGAGAGAGTAAGGCGCAAGGTTGAACTGATGCAAAGTTCCTTGATGTACCGGGATAAGCGAATCTCGGGATTCGACGTTGCTTGTGTTGTTGAGGTGATTGAACACCTAGATGTTCCTCGTCTTGCTGCTTTTGAGAGAGTAGTGTTTGAATTTGCCCAACCTAAGCGGGTAATTGTTACTACTCCTAACTCGGAATACAACGTTAAATTTGCCAATCTTCCTGCTGGCAAGTTTCGGCATAAAGACCATCGATTTGAATGGACACGAAAAGAGTTTCAGAACTGGGGGAGTGAGATAGCAGCTCGTTATAATTATTCAGTGGAGTTTTCTACAGTTGGTCCAGTAGATAAAGTCGTTGGTTCACCAACTCAAATGGGGGTCTTTGATCATGAAGATTAAACTCCCAGAGTTTTCTTTGGTGTTACTGATCGGACCATCTGGTTCGGGGAAGTCGAGCTTCGCACGAAAACACTTTAAGGAAACAGAGATACTATCATCGGATTTTTATCGTGGTCTAGTATCTGATGATGAGAATGACCAGAATGCTACTGGTGATGCATTTGAGGTGTTGCATTATATTCTCCGCAAAAGGCTATCCAATAAGAAGCTTTGTGTGATTGACGCCACTAATGTGCGACCAGAAGACCGAAAACCACTAATCAAGATTGCGAAAGAGTATCATGCTCTGTCGGTGGCAATCGTGTTGAAACTCCCGGAAAAACTCTGTCATGAACGGAATAAAGTTAGACCTAACCGCACCTTTGGTGAACATGTAATTCGCAGGCAGTCACAAGGAATTAAGCGTTCCCTGAGAGGCTTGTCCCGGGAGGGTATTCGATTCGTTCATATTCTTTCGTCTGAAGCAGAGGTTGATAGTGTTGAGATCGCCAGACAACGGCTTTGGGTAGATAAGACCGATGAACCTGGTCCTTTTGATATTATCGGAGATGTTCACGGTTGCTGTGATGAGCTTGAGGAATTGCTGACGGCTCTTGGCTACTCAGAGGATGGCCATAACGGGTGGAGTCATCCAGAAAGTCGCAAGGCAGTCTTTTTAGGTGACTTGGTAGATCGAGGTCCAAGGGTTGGGGATACGCTGCGCTTGGTAATGAAAATGACTGCTACTGATAACGCAATTTGTGTTCCAGGGAATCACGACGTTAAGTTTCTTAAATTTCTCAATGGTAGAAATGTTCAACTTAAACATGGATTAGAAAAGAGCGTTGAGCAGTTTGAGGATGAATCTGACGAATTTAAAGCAGAAGTAAAAACTTTCCTTGATGGTCTGATTAGTCACTACGTTTTAGATAGTGAAAAGCTGGTGGTAGCTCATGCTGGTATGCGTGAGGATTATCAAGGACGTGCCTCTGGAAAGGTTCGTCAATTTGCCTTGTTTGGGGAAACAACCGGTGAGATTGATGAGTTTGGATTACCGGTGCGTTATCCCTGGGTGAGTGAATATCGTGGGCGTTCGATGGTAGTATATGGGCATACTCCAATTCCTGAACCCGAGTGGGTAAACCATACGATTAACATTGATACTGGATGCGTTTTTGGTGGTAAGCTAACTGCACTTCGTTACCCGGAAAAGGAAATTATCAGTGTTCCGGCTAAAGAAATTTATGCTGAACCAGCTCGACCTATCGTTGCTCAAAACGAAAGAGAACTATCAATACAGCATGAGCTTGATGATATCTTAGATATCGATGACGTAATCGGCAAGCGAGTGATTAATACCCGCTTTGGTCGAAGCATAACGGTCAGAGAAGAAAACGCTTACTCTGCCTTGGAGTCGATGAGTCGCTTTGCGGTAAATCCAAAGTGGCTGATCTATCTTCCCCCTACCATGTCACCCTCTGCAACCAGTAATCGCGACAATCTATTAGAGCATCCCGATGAGGCGTTGGCCTATTTCCGCAAACAGAAAATTGAGCAGGTTGTTTGTGAAGAAAAGCATATGGGTTCTCGTGCCATAGCAGTCGTTTGTCGAGACAAAGAGGTTGTTGTTAACAGATTTGGGATTATCGGTGAAGGAATCGGCAAGGTTTACACTCGCACTGGTAGGGCATTTTTCAACGATGAAGCCCTGGAGCAAAGGATACTGGGATTGACCCGTGATGCCTTAGTACGCTCCGGCTTATTTGAAGAGCTTAACACTAATTGGGTATGTCTTGACTGTGAACTTCTACCTTGGTCGATGAAGGCGCAAGAGCTTCTGAAGACGCAATATGCGGCAGTTGGAGTTTCCTCAAAAGTATCTTTGCAAGCAGCGGTTTCTGAGTTGGCACGAGGGAAAGAACGAGGCTTAGATGGAATTTCTGATTTGCTTTCCGGGTATCAGTTGCGACTTGATGCATCTCCGAAGTTTGCTGAAGCATACCGAGGCTACTGCTGGAATGTTGCTGGCGTTAATGACCTGCGGCTTGCACCTTTTCACCTCTTAGCGTCTGAAAATGCTGTTCATGCTGACAAAAACCATGTGTGGCACATGGAGATGATTAAGAAAGTTGTTGATGCTGCGGAGCAAGTATTATTTCAGACAAAGTTTAGAGTAGTTGATGTCAATGACGAAAAACAGGTGGAGGAAACTGCAAACTGGTGGCGGAATCACACGGCAAGCGGTGGAGAAGGAATGGTGGTCAAACCCCTTGATTTCCTAGTTAAGAATTCCAAAGGTGTAGTGCAGCCAGCTCTTAAATGTCGTGGACCCGAATATCTTCGTATCATCTATGGACCGGAGTATTTGTTTCCTCAAAACCTGGAAAGATTACGCAGTCGAGGTCTTTCCACCAAGCGTTCGATGGCGATGAGAGAGTTTATTCTGGGTCTTGAAGCACTAGAGCGTTTTGTTGCTTATGAACCGCTTCGTAGGGTTCATGAATGTGTTTTCGGTGTTATGGCCTTAGAGAGCGAACCGGTAGACCCCAGGCTCTGATCTCAAATCCGGCTAAACACTTATTGTTAAGGCTGACGCTCCAGACGCGGGGACGCGGGGACGCGGGGACGCGGAGAAGTTTTTACAGCACTTTGGCTCTGCGCAAGCGGTACATTGTTGATCCCCCTCCCGTCCCCCTTAATAAGGGGGAAGCCAGAGGATGCTACGCTTTTAGTTCCACGGGAAGCCAGAGGATGCTACGCTTTTAGTTCCACGGGAAGCCAGAGGATGCTACGCTTTTAGTTCCACGGGAAGCCAGAGGATGCTACGCTATTTATTTCTTGGAGTTCCCTAAATCTGTATAATTATGTCTGAGATGACTGATAAACTATCCCCTCCTAATCTACAGGAAGCAGATGCTTTATTATCTGACTTATTCCAAGAAGTGAAAGATTGGGAGAGTCCGCTAATTGGTGGGACACAATTGGGTTTAGCAGCAGAAACGATTGACAGTCTGCGTCAATCAACGGTTAGTTTTGGTAATCCCACAGACAGATTAATTCAACTCGCGGAAGAGACATTCACCAATAGTGGTACTGAACTCAACTGGATCTACAAACAGCAGATGCAGGAACAGTTTGACTTCTATTACATGACACATACCGTCGATTTACGTCCTAAACGAGGGGCTAGATTTTGGCGATTGACCTGTGACCTAAAATGATGGAATAAGTAGGTTGGGTGAAGCTTTCTTAGTAACCCAACACGCCTTGTACCCTGTGTTGGGTTACTAAGAAAGCTTCACCCAACCTACATTAATACAAGGAAGCTATTGCTATGACTCTCAAAGAACTAAAACAACATCTTTTAGCCCTCAGTCCCTCTGAAAAGGTAAAGGCAATTGAGCTACTAGCTCAGAGTTTGGGTAATACCTTCCCAGGAATCGAAAAAACTTCTGGTGTTTGTGGTGGAGATGCTCGCATCACCAATACTAGAATTCCGATTTGGGTTCTTATGGAGGCTCGTAGCCTGGGATATAGTGAGCCTGACTTGCTAAAGAGCTATCCAACCCTCTGTGCTAGTGATCTAGCCAATGCTTGGACTTATGCACAAGCCTACCCTGATGAAATTGAACGTGCTATCCAACGCAACGAGGCGGCATAATTTATGGCACGTTTTTATACAGATGAGCAATTTCCTTTCCCTGTAGTAGAGTTATTACGCAATTTAGAGCATGATGTCTTGACTGTTCAGGAAGCGGGTAATGCACCTCAAGGAATTCCCGATGAAGCTGTGCTGGCGTTTGCGATCTCTCAACAGCGTGCAGTTCTGACAATCAACCGAGATGATTTCATCCGTCTGCATCGTCTCGATCCTCATCATTTTGGTATTGTTGTTTGTACCAACAATCGCAATTGGGAACAGTTCGCCGTTCGGATCGATGAAGCGGTTAAACGAGTTGAAGAGCGAGATCACAAAGAAATCTTAGAGAGTTTAAAAGATCTACAAAAACGATATGTATCCAATTGAGAATAGATGACAGGCAAGATGCGAAGTTCCACAAGAAACTTGAGCCAGATACGCGAGCAAGGCAAGATATGCGAGCAAGGCAAGATATGCGAGCAAGGCAAGATACGCGAGCAAGGCAAGATACGCGAGCAAGGCAAGATACGCGAGCAAGGCAAGATACGCGAGCAAGATGCTCGCACTACATACAACAAATGCTACGCCGAAGAGAGCAGATTGTTAATTTTGCCAATAAGCTTGTGATCAGCGTAAGCTGGTATGGTAAGCGATCGCAATCAATTTGTATTATGTATTTTCAGTAATCTAACCCACCCATGCATCTAAGTCCAACGTGAAGTGATGGGGATTTTGCAACTACTATATATGTGCGCACATTTTCCCATGATAAAATAATTGCACCAAAACAAGAATAAAGTCAACTCCCTTTGACCAGAGCTAACACACTAGCGAAGTAGATCCCCGACTTCTTCTACCGGTTTACCCTTATTAATTATCGGTTCAACCAAGAAGTCGGGGATCTTGAGCGATGGCAGGATCGATTTGGTAGGATGACAGGCAAGATGCGAAGTTCCACTGATAACTGATGTTGAAGTGCTTCTTTGTTATACTCTCGCGAGCAGCGCAAGCTGGTGCCCAAAGCAATCGCAATTGACAATAGTCTCTTACGCTAATTTTACATCGTACAGTTTAAAACGCTCGTCATTCGTAATGATGATGTAATCTTCTGCTTTCGCCTGAGCAATAATCAGGCGGTCAAAAGGGTCTTGATGATGAAAGGGCAAATACTGTAATATTTTATAATGACCAAACTTAGTCTCTAAAATCTTAAACTGGTTACTACTTAGAAAGAGTTCTAAATCAGAAAGTGAAATGGACAAAGACAACTTGCCGATACTAATCTTGATCGTCATTTCCCATAAACTAGCTTGACTGATATAAATATCATGTGCAGGATTAGTAATTAAGGCTTGTGCCTGTAGGGAAAGTTTGTTGTCACCTTCGATAAACCAAATGAGAATGTGAGTATCAATTAGATAGTTCATGGGGCAGCATATATTCTTCAAAACCTGGAGGTGTTGCCTCAAAATCGTCTGCCACATAAGTAAAAGTACCTTTGCCGCAACCAAATTTACGAGGTTGAATAGTGGCTGTATTTTGTATTGACTTTTCTTTGATATTCTGGATTTCGTTTAAAAGTTGAATATCCTGCAGTAGCACAATCCACTGGATTAGTTCTAATTTAAGGGATTGAATATTCATGACTTCTAGAAGTTGAAGTTCTCGATAAATGCCCACCCTACCATGATATCGCATTGTGCCAGCAGGTTTGCGAGCAAGGCAAGATACGCGAGCAAGGCAAGATATGCGAGCAAGGCAAGATACGCGAGCAAGGCAAGATACGCGAGCAAGGCAAGATATGCGAGCAAGATGCTCGCACTACTACATAAAACAAATGCTATGCCGAAGAGAGCAGATTGTTGATTTTGCCAATAAGCTTGTGATCAGTGTAAGCTGGTATGGTATTTGACAAACAACTAACAACCAACAACAAATAACACGTTAGCGCAGCGGCACGTTAGCGTAGCGGGGCGAAGGAGGGTGCAATCCCCCGTGCTGTCTTCCGGGGAATGAGTTAAAAAGAGCACAAAGATTAGTCGTTGACGAGGCGTGACAGGCAAGTAATATCAATTCCGGCTACATTGGAATAATATTCATTCTGGTAGGGGCGCAAAGCTTGCGCCCAACAGTATCTACGTTTCCTAACCCAAAAGCCATATGTTTAATCATTCCGATGCAACCGGAGTTGATATAAGCTGGTATGGTAAGCGATCGCTGGTTGACCACAACTCCTAATCTTGTTTTCTCCAGGCTCGTAAATTCAATCGATGACTGACTGGACAATCTCTCAAGGCAATAGTAAAACCTGTGCTGTTATTCTTACTGCTATTCGAGTCGAATACATGGCAGTTCGAGCTCATCTCACAGAAATCGAGGAAGAAGTTCATCCTCGTGGCACAATCTATGAGTGGGGAAAATTCTCTACTAATGAGAGAGTATGGGATGTAGGAATTGTGGAAATCGGTGCAGGTATTCCCGGTGCAGCCACACAAGCAGAGCGGGCAATCCAACATTTCAACCCTAGTGTTATTCTCTTTGTGGGTGTAGCAGGTGGAATTAAGGATGTACAGCTTGGTGATGTTGTTGCTTCTACAAAGATCTATGGTTATGAGTCGGGGAAAGCGGAGGAAACTTTTAAACCTATCTGGCTTTTGCTATTATATATGTGCGCATATTTTTCGACTATAAAATAATTGCATAAAACAAGAACAAAGTCAACTCCCTTTGGAAGAGGTAATATCAAGGAAAAGATAATCACTTATAATTCCCTTCTCCCTTGCAACCTTCTTTCTTACCTTGGAGCCCTCTGCCTCCGGTCCCCCTCCTTGGAGGGGTTAGGGGTGGGTTGGAGCCTTATTGCCACCGAAGTGAAGTATTCAAGCGAACTTGATATAACACACCAGCAAACTAGTTGCGATCGCCTTTGTGGTTAATTTAGATAAGTAAACCACAAAGACACGAAGAGCACAAAGATGAGGGGAAAAACACGATTCATTCGGATGACAGGCAAGATGCCTGCTCCACCTAAAGAGCTATCCAACCCTCTGTGCCAGTGATCTAGCCAATGCTTGGGCTTATGCACAAGCCTACCCTGATGAAATTGAACGTGCTATCCAACGCAACGAGGCGGCATAGTTTATGGCACGTTTTTATAATGAGTAATAAGTCAACAGTTCATTCCTTGTTACTTATTACTTGTTACTTATTACTTGTTACTTATTACTTATTACTTGTTACTTCATCGGAATCTTGATCACAAATTCTGTCCCTTCACCTAGTGCTGAATGACAACTGAGCCTACCTTGATGATACTCCTCGACAATCTGACGTGCGATCGACAAACCTAACCCTGTTCCTTTTCCTGGAGGTTTCGTTGTAAACATTGGCTCAAAAAGCTGCTGCTTAACTGATTCTGTCACTCCAGGACCATTGTCACTAATCTGAATAACTACCCAATTTGTCTCGATTACTTTTGTCTGAATCCGAATAGTAGGGATGGGGATTTGATGATTGATTATCGGTTGTTGATTCTTTGTCTGGCTAGCTTGATCTTCAGGAGGTGTCCTGAATTGCTGCTGTTTTACAGGTAGGGTCAATGGAGAAGAATTTTGCTTCGTTTCTCCTTTCCTATCTCCAATCCCCGATTCCAAAGCATCAATGGCATTTGCCAGGATATTCATAAACACCTGGTTGAGGCGTCCAGGATAACACTCTACTAGGGGTAAGTCGCCATAGTCTCTAATCACCTCAATGGCAGCAGATTTCTTCTTGGTTTGCAATCGATGCTTCAAAATCAACAGGGTACTATCTAACCCGGCGTGAATATCTACTGACATCTTCTCTGAAATATCGGACCGGGAGAAGTTGCGCAAAGCTAAGGAAATATTACTCAGGCGTTCAGTTCCCACTTTCATGGATTGGAGAATTTTGGGTAAATCTTCAAGTAGAAAGTCTAGTTCAACTGCCTCCAACTCCTCACAAATTTCCGGGTCAGGATGGGGATAATACTGTAGATAAAGTTGCAAGATTTTGTTCAAGTCTTGGAAATAGGTTTCAGCATAGGTAAGATTGCTAGAAATAAAACCGACTGGGTTGTTAATTTCATGAGCTATCCCAGCAACTAGTTGACCTAGGGTAGACATTTTTTCGCTCTGCACAAGTTGTACTTGGGATCGTTGCAGTTCTTCGAGGGATTGGGAGAGTTCAGCTGTTCGTTGAGCTACCCGTTGTTCTAAATCTTGTGTCAACTGTAGCAGTAGGACATTTTTTTCTTCAAGGGTCTTACTTAAATTGCGTAGTTTGAGATGTACACCGACCCTAGCTAAAACCTCATCTTTTTGAAACGGCTTGGTGATGTAATCCACTGCTCCCAAAGAAAAACCTTTGATTTTCTGCATTGTGTCGGTAAGAGCAGTCATAAAGATCACGGGGATGTCTTGAGTTAAAGGATTTTCCTTCAGCCGACGACAAGTTTCAAAACCATCAATTCCTGGCATCATCACATCCAACAAAATGAGCTCAGGCGGGTTATATTCAGTTTGTTCGAGGGCACTTTCGCCATCAACTGCCACTGCTACATCAAAGCCTGCAATACTTAAAGACTCTGATAACACTTCTAAGTTTGTGGGGTTATCATCGACAATTAAAATAATTCTTGATTCTGTACTCTGAGCCATTGTTGATTGCATTGTTTAATAAAAATAAAAGGTAAGTAAGCTCCTTAAAGCTTGAATAAAGTTATTACTTGATATATTGCTTAATCAAATCTCGGATTTTTTTGACCTTAAATCCTTTGGCTAATTGCTGTAGCTCTCTCGTAAAAGGAACTAGCCTGTGATCTAACCTTTCTAGTCTCTGGGCTTCTCCTAAAAGTTTATTGACTAAACCCTTCCTGGCTAAATCATAGAGCAGAGCCAGTTCCTCAGCTGGGGGAGGTAGCATTTGCTCTGGGACTATCTCGCCCTCAGATTCATCTTTCATCTGTTTGACTTCCTCCTTTTCCTCATAAACCCATTCGAGTTCCAAATGCATCCTTAACATTTCTAGCAAGCTTTCTGAGAGTACTGGTTTGGGCAGAAATCCATCAGCACCAGCCTCAAAACTCTTGTGCTGATCCATTTCAAAGACACTAGCGGAGGAGGCAATCACTACTACCGATTTCATTTGGGGTAACTTGCGCAGGCATCGGATCATCTCAAAACCATCCATCACGGGCATCACCAAATCTAGAATGATCAAGTCGGGATTAAACAATTTGATTTTGTCTAAACCTTCTTGACCATTACTGGCTTCACACATTTCCAAACCGATTGGTGAGAGCAAATTCACAATCACTGAACGATTTTCCCATCGATCATCCACCACGAGTATTCTTCGTTTGTCTCCTCTAAAGCCAATAATCCTTCTTTTCTGAGCTCCTCTGATTGTGTTTGACCAGTCTGGGACTGTAGACAACTCTAAATCTAACCAAAAAACACTTCCTTGACCAGGTTTACTCCGCACCGACAAACTACTACCCATCATCTGAGCGATTTTCTGACTAATCGCTAATCCCAATCCCGTTCCTTGAGTCCGACGAGCGGTATCTCCTACCTGCTCGAAGGGCAAAAAAATCTTGTCGATTTTTTCCGCAGAGATTCCGACACCAGTATCTTCAATTTGGAAACGAATTGTGTTATTGCTCATTTGTCCTGTGTCATTGTTTTCCTGCTCTTGAATTCCCTGATTAAGGACAGTTACACTAAAAGTTACACCTCCAGTATCGGTAAACTTAACGGCATTACCCAAGAGGTTAATCAACACTTGTCTCAGGCGTTTTTCATCAACGTGGATGCCTTGAGGAAGTTCGGCTGCAGGTTGATAAATAAAAGAAATTTCCTTTTGTTGAGCTCGGAGACGACCAATTTCTGCTACTCCTTGAAGAAAGGAGGGAAAATCAAAATCCGTTGGATAGAGTTCCATTTTCCTAGCTTCAATTTTCGATAAGTCGAGAACATCGTTAATCAGAGTCAACAGATGCTCCCCACATTGATGAATAATGCTTATGCCATAAAGCTCCTTATGGGTCATGGTTGGTGATCGTTGCAGGATTTGGGTATAACCCAAAATACCATTGAGAGGTGTTCTCAGCTCATGGCTCATGTTGGCAAGGAATTCGCTCTTAGCTTGGTTAGCAGCATCGGCAGCTTCTTTCGCTTCCTGTAATTCAGTAGTGCGTTCCTCAACTCTAATTTCTAGATCTTCATTGTTTTTAGCTAAAGCAGTAAAGGAATCGCGCAACTGAGATGCCATAGTGTTAAAAGCTCTAGCTAAAACGCCAATTTCATCCTCACTCAACACAGGTGCTTTCAGACTCAAATCACCACCCGCTACCTGAATAGCTGTATCGGTGATTGCCAAAATCGGTTTGCTAATCTGGCGCGAGAGCAGATATACTGCTACTAGCAGTAACTCAGCGGAACTCAAGCCAATCAGCAAAATCTTCCCTGCTAACTGACCAGCAGGAGCAAAAGCCTCTTGCTGATCAATTTCAGCTAATAATGCTAGGTTAGATTTGTCGAGCCAGCGATAGACGCCAATAACTGGCATCCCCTCATAATTCAGATAGAGTCCAGAACCATTGTTTCCTGCTATGGCAGCATCAATGCCAACACTAGTGACACCTTCCGGGTATTTTTCAGTCTTAGACTTTTTTGATGAAATTAAGACAATTTTTTCTTTCAACCTAGCCACTAGATAGGTTTTGCCACTCTTCCCTAAACCTGTCCCCTCCTCTAGTAACTCATCTAGTTGTTGGAACTCTACTGTAGTTGCAAGAGAACCAATGAGCTTGCCTGATTGATCATGTATTGGTATAGTAAAGCCAAGCTCAGGCGCTTCTGTGAAAAATGAATTGCGAAAGAACAGTTGCACCTTGGTTGGTTTAGTATCGGAGTCTGTGGTAACCGTGCTCCTAAGTTCCTCTGTACCCTCTAATGATTTATTGTTAGAGAAGACAATGATGTTTTTGGAGGTGAGCAGGGAAATCTCTTGAAGGTTCGGCTTGATGGCAGCTAGATCAGAAAAATATTGCTCCAGAGTTTGATAGGCTAGTAGATATTCCTCTGATGGCTCTCTAGACTTGCTTTGAGTCAGCACCACCTCTACGTGAGCTTGTAGTTCTGGTAACTGAGTAGATAAAAGCAAGTCCTGATGGTAATTGTTCAGCCATTCATTGATCTGATAGTCTTTGAGAGAAGCAGCAACACTGAGTCGAGCAAAGAGGGATTCTTTGAGAGCATTTTTGGCGAGAAGATAAGCTGTAAATGCCACAATGCTGACAGTTACCAGGGACAACAAGGAAAAAGAGATCACAAGCTTGGAAAGCAGGCTTTTTTGGAATAATTTCATAAGTTGCTGATGGATAAGCTGTCAGTACACAAGGGAACAGTTGTGACTAGATGACCCTGATTCCTTTGCAGCAAGCGTTGCTTGTTTTCGATTATATGCACTCTTTCTTGGAGTTTACCCTAATCCCTACTCCCTACTGCCTACTTCGTAGAGCCTACTCCCCCACTAAAAGCAAACTAACGTGATTGTCAATAAAAGCCGGTTTACCATCGCTGGTAAGAGCACTAAAAGATTGAAAGTGGCGACGGACAGGAGCCGGAAAATCTGGGTAATCAAACCAGGCATCCCCAGCAGCAATCTGAGCCCAGAAATACCGGAGACTAGGGGCTAGTTTGTCTGCTTCTGCTTGTGGTAAATTTAAAGGAGGGCTAGTCAGTAATTTCATCATGAAAGGATAAGAGTGATCGCCTATCCATTCACGAGACATCTGGGGCAAATTTTCCCAACCAGGTACTGATTCAACTCGATGAGACTCAATCTGCAAAGTTCTTTGTCCCTGCTCATCGGTTCGTAGTTGCAGTATTCGGTAAGGATGAGGATAACTAACTAAGGAACCTGTGGTAATATCATAGATGCCTTCTTGATAGGCAATATCCTGAGTATGTAAGTGACCTGTAAAAATTAGATTCGCCCCAGCTGAAGAGAGGATGTCGAGCAGTACTCGAGCATTGGCTAACATATATCGCTGTCCTAGGGGATGGGTTGCTTGACCCGGTAGATGCTCAATCACATTGTGATGTAGCATGACCAATACTAGCTTATCCTGGGTTTGAGCTAGTACCTGCTCAAGCCAGACTAATTGCTCCTCATCCAAGTAACCATACCCTAACTGTTTACAGTCGGAGTCAAATTGGTTGGAATTGAGAGCAATTAACTGCAATCCCGGCAGTACTTCACAGGTATAGTACAGCTGCTGTGGATTGGTATAGCCAAATTGTTGGTAGTAGTGAGGAAAGTCTTTGACTCCGATGGATTGCTCCCCTGGTAGCAGAGTGGGAACATCGTGATTTCCTGGTACAACGTAAACGGGAAAAGGCAGCTGACTCAACCGAGTATGCAACCAGGCATGGTTATCTGGTTCACCGTGTTGAGTTAAGTCTCCTGGTAGTAACAGGAAGTCGAGCTCTTGCTGCTGCAAATGGTCTAAGGTTACCTCGAGTAGGGGAATACTAGCTTCTACCAGATGAAACCGTGTCGAAGTAGACGAAATAGTGTGGGGTAACCCGATATGCAAATCGCTAGCTACAGCAAAGCGAACATTTCTCATTAGGTATTAGGTCTTAGGTGTTAGGTCTTAGGTGTTAGGTCTTAGGTTAATGATACAATATCTACTATAGAAATATGCCTGGGTTGAGCTTGTACTCTGGTTAACCAAGCTTGGATGGCGGGAAATCTTGCTAGGCTGAATCCCCCTTCCTCTGCTACATGGGTGTTGAGCATAGGAAGCGATTTTTTTATGACATTACGGTATATTGAGTAATTTTGTGCTAGACTAATTGAAGTGCATCAATGTAGCGCTTATTGCTCAAAAAACAACCATTCCATGGCTTTTGCCCGCTCAAACTGGTTTTGGGGGAAAAACTCAGTACCTTCACTTAAATAAAACAGGATCGCATTAGATTCTGCCAGAAACTGACCATCTTCAATCTCCAAAACCGGAATCCGTCCGTTAGGATTTTTGTTTAAAAATTCCGGTGTTCTACTTTCCCCTTTCAGGATATTAATTTCTACTCTCTCCCAGGGAATCGCCAGTTGGGTTAATAAAAGACGAACTTTGTAGTCATTACCAGAAGGCCAAAAACCATATAGTCGGAGCATAAATCGTTTGGGGATTGCCTCATCGAGTCGATTGACTCTGGTTTTTAAGTAATAAGTAATAAGTAATGAGTAATAAGTAATAAGTAATGAGTAATGAGTAATGAGTAATGAGTAATGAGTAATGAGTAATGAGTAATGAGTAATGAGTAATGAGTAATGAGTAATGAGTAATGAGTAATGAGTAATGAGTAATGAGTAATGAGTAATG
>JAAHGR010000809.1 GCA_010672425.1 Symploca sp. SIO2E6 | reverse complement strand
TTGTTAGCAGAGGTGAAAAAAGTACTTCCTGGATTAAATATTGAGGAAGAACAGGCAGTACCTCTGCTAGATGAAATAGTGGAACGCAGTGGTTTGCTCTTAGCCATAGATGGAGGTGAGAGGTATCAGTTTTCACACCTGACTTTACAGGAGTTTTTTGCTGCTGCCGCTTTGCTGGAAAATGCTGATGATTTGGTCACTCGTTTCCAAACTGATCCTGATGCTTGGCGAGAAACGGTTAAGCTTTGGTGTGGATTGGCTGGGGATAGTACTACTTTAATTAGCAAGGTATATCGGACAGATGCCATTACTGCTTTTGAATGTTTAGCAGATGCTCCGAAGGTAGATCCAGATTTAGCGAAAAGAATTATAGATCATTTCAAGACACAGCTAGGAGTAGCTATTGGAGATAACGCTATAGAAAAAGCTTTTGGCAATGTGGCAGCCAATACTAGTTCTAGGGGTCAAGCTGTATTTAAGTTTTTGGCAGATACTTGGGCAAACAGTGATGAAAAATCACGTAGAATAGCTGCTGCTAATGCTCTTTCCTTTACTAATAGACCTCAAGCAGCTCAAGCTCTTGTTAAAGAATATTCTCAACCAGAAGTACGTCAAGCTTTGCTCAGGATGGGGGATTTAGCAGTATCACTACTCGCCAATTTAGCTACAAGTGGTTCTGAAGATGCCCTAGATGCTTTGTTGGCAATTGGTACAGTGAATGCGGCTAGGGTAATTGTACCCTTGTTGTGGCAAACCCAAACAAGTGTAGCCTACCAAGCGGCATGGCGCTTGGCTGGACTTTTGCAACAACCAAACATTGAGGCTGTGTTACGAAACTACTCATTGACAGAGGAGCAAAGAAAAGCAAAGTGCTTGGATTGGATCTGGAAACCTTTTGATGAGCCTCCAAATTCTGCCTTGCCAATCATTGCTGGTAGGATAGCTTATTTAATATCTACATCTCCAGATGATGCGATTCCTAAAAAGCAATTACAGCTCTATCCAAGATTAGTGATACCTCTTTGTTCGATAGAGTTAGCTGATGACATGGATTTTCTGAAGATAGCAAAAAACAAGCCTGGAGATAAGCTTGTAGAGGAACTGGAAACTTCAAAATCGAGTAAAGAATATTATAAAAATTCAACGATTAAAGACATAGCTGTTCAACTGAAAGTTAGCAATGAGGATAGATTAGAGCATATACATATGCTTTTCATGGAAACAGTAATTGATGAAAATTCTGATAAAATTAATTATAAAACTTGGAATTACTTATTATCTAGCTTGAAGTCTGGAATAAGATTTGATTTAATATATCGCTTGATAACAAGTGAAAGAAGAGTCACTCAAGTTGACTGGATCAATGTTTTTAATCCTATTGAATACAACTTTTATAAAAGTTGGCATTTTAGAGTTATTGCTCTGAGCTTGGCGACTATTTTTATATTAGCTTTGAGTAATTTATCCCTACTTGTTTTTGAAGGTAGTTTATCAATCTGGTTAATATTATTCATCTTTACATCCTTGATATTATATATTGTTTTCTTGTATGCCTTTTTTGGAAGATTGCAATGGGGCTGGTATTATATGGTGAAGGTGATACTTTTATTGATTTTATTTATTTATTTATTTTTTGATTTAAATTAATATTTAATAAACCTATACAAAGGAAATTGTAGTATAAATGGGGAAAGACACCTTGAGAAACAATGTACTAATAGTATCATCTATATTAGTAGTAGTATTACCCTTGCCTGCGTTTACAATTTGGTCGTCAACGCTATTTTTACTTAGAATATTTTCTGAGTTACAAGTTTTGTTAATTTGGTTGATACTAATCGTGACATGTATAGTACTATGGATTGTTGGGACAAGACGTGAACGCCAATCAAAAAATCCTCTTAAAAATATATCGGGACTTAAACAAAATAATCACAAAATGAGCAATTAAGAAAATCGCGATGCAACCTTAAACTCAACCTACAAGTAACTCACATCAACCATGAATGTAATTGCACCACTGCTGAGCAAGCATGGCAACCTCCTGAGGTTCCTTCTCATTAAGCCATAAATCCGACCAACTCAGCTTCCATCGACTAAGCAAACGCTGGAGATCTACCAATTCACTAGCGAAAGTAATATCAGTCTCTAAATCCATATCAGGAATTATCCATTCAATAAAAAACTGACTCTCCCTAACCAGATATTGTGCCACAGAATCATCGGTTCCACTCCCAATCCGCATCAAGTTTAAGGCAAGACTATCCAATTGAGTTGCCCGATTTGCTTGAAGGTAATGAGATTTCAGTAGATCCCAGTTTATTGAGTGGTAAATTAAGTCTAAATATCAATAATAAAACTCAACTCTTGTGGAACAGGCATCTTGCCTGTTATTGTACCGTTTTTGGGAAAGCGATCGCGCCAATCGGCAAGGTTATCGATAGGGCAGGTTTTGTTAATCAAGTTATTGTGAAATGGCCTAAATTGTCTCTAAACCTGCCCCTGAGCAGCGATACTTATACTTTATCCCAAGCAGCAGATTTTAAGTACAAATATCAATAAGAAAACTCCCGTGTAACCGGCATCTTGCCTGTCATTGTACTGTTTTCGGGAAAGCGATCGCGCCAATCGGCAAGGTTATCGATAGGGCAGGTTTTGTTAATCAAGTTATTGCCAAATGCCCTAAATTGTCTCTAAACCTGCCCCTGAGCCGCGATACTTGCATTTTGTCCCAAGCAGCAGATTTTAAGTACAAATATCAATAAGAAAACCCCCGTGTAACCGGCATCTTGCCTGTCATTGTACTGTTTTTGGGAAAGCGATCGCACCAATCGGCAAGGTTATCGATAGGGCAGGTTTTGTTAATCAAGTTATTGTGAAATGCCCTAAATTGTCTCTAAACCTGCCCCTGAGCCGCGATACTTATACTTTATCCCAAGCAGCAGATTTTTAAGTACAAATATCAATAAGAAAACTCAACTCTTGTGGAACAGGCATCCTGCCTGTTATTGTACTGTTTTCGAGAAAGCGATCGCACCAATCGGCAAGGTTATCGATAGGGCAGGTTTTGTTAATCAAGTTATTGTGAAATGCCCTAAATTGTCTCATTACCCGCCCCTGAGCAGCGATACTTACATTTCATCCCAAGCGGTATAATCATTATTTGGGAAATTTTAAGGAAAAATTTCAAGTGCAATCGCTGATTTTGTAGTGCGAGCATCTTGCTCGCTAAAGGTCAAAAGAAAGTAGGTTGGGTGGAGCGAAGTGAAACCCAACGAGAGTATACACCGGCATGTTGAGTTACGCTGAACGGTTGTCTCCCTATTTTAAAAGGTTTTCAATCTCCTCATCTGTGAATCCAAACTGCCGAAAAATTCTTAGCAC
>JAAHGR010000808.1 GCA_010672425.1 Symploca sp. SIO2E6 | reverse complement strand
TTCAAAACTTCAGCAATTTTGAAACCATCTACCAGAGTGGAATATCCTTGTCTGTCATTGTCAGGATTTTCGTATTCAATACATCCGAGAAATTGAAGTTTGGGAGGAACGTTGTAGGAGACGTGATCGGTATGATTGGGCAACTGTTTCAGGTATTTATAGGCGTGGTGAATCTTCCCCGCTAGTTGGTTGGCTGTGTCTAAAGTATAGATATCGGTAGGATGATATCGTTGCTGAATCGGTCCGACGCGCTCTACTAATGCCTGAAATGCTTCTCTCGTTTTGGGAAAGCCGTCAATAATTACCATTCCCACATCCAGCATTTTATCCAACCAATGCAGTAGTGCTTCATCGTCCCTCATCACTTCCTGGTAATCGAAGTATGGGATGGACAGGGATGAGTTCCACAGTTGGGGTTTTCGTTGCTGTTTGAGAGCGGGGTCTTTTTGACAGTGAACTCGCAGCCAAGATGGATCGTAAACGCTATGATGTCCGGGTTCTTCACCACCCCAAACGATATCTAAATTTCCGTCGCGGTCTATTTTGACCGTTTCAGTTATCGGATTTAGTGGCATTTTCAGAGGGTCGTGTCCTCCTCCTTCTCCACTGTTGAGGCTTAATGTGTCTGGTTGGAAACATTTGGGACAGTGGCAAGTGTCGCGCAGCCAGAGGTTGTGATAAAAGCTTTCGTGACCATCTTTCCAAGTAATTTGCACCTCGTTATCGACGGTGGTAACCGATTGGATGCGAAAAGCCGATTTGAGTTGCTGAACTAATGTGACCATATTACTCCTTTTATCAATAAATATAATAGAGCAGTTTAACCGTTTTGCGGTTGACCAGAGAAATTTTAGATTTTAGATTTTAGATTTTAGAATAAAACGATCACAAGCCCCTAAATTTATTTATAGGGTAAATCTTTAATCTTCAATCTTCAATCTTCAATTGTTTGACTTAGGGGAATTTTCAACCAAGTATTATGCTCTTTGGTTAAGACACAATCGATTGTTGCATAAATACTGCCTTGTTTCCTCTGATAAACTACTTCTTTTTCCGAAAGTGATAGAGGATTTGTGTGCCATACTCCAGGGTGTATTGATATGCCGCAACTCCCATCTGAATAAAGAGCTACAAAATCTTGAGGTTTGACATCTTCTTTAGGAGGAGCCAACAGATATATACCCGGTTCACCATTTTTAGAGATAAACGCTTCTCCTGCATCTAGATGGGCACTCAGCCAGTTTACCAGAACATATTTAGAGTTACTTTCTGGTTCGGATATAATCTTACCCGCTGCACCACCGCGAGCATTCTGATGACCGGCAGAAAATAGAGTTGACCACTCCCAATAGACTCTGAACTCTTCTTCAATAACAGTACCGTAACCCCCCTTGGAAATTAGAGGTCGTTTTCCTGAAGTAGGCCATTTGCATAACTCTATTTTTGCATCTTCAATATCCGTGAATACAACTCCTAATCCCAGAGCATTTTGGGAATTCAACCTTTTTAAGGGAACATCATAGTAATTGACTGTGGTCGCCATTTTTTCTTTAATTTAACTAAGAATTGAACTGTTAATGGAAAGTTCGATCCCACTTGCCAACTAAATTGACGGCAAATGGCTGAGGAAAATACTGCTCAAAAATCCTGTAGTAGAGTAATTCCTCCTTACTTTTTATGGGGTCTCCCCGAAAGCGTGCCCGATCGAAATCTTGGTCAGAAATGGTAGCCTCAGCGTGAGCTGCTAAAACTTTAGAGGAAGCACAACCATGAGCAAATTCCATCTTGTCTCGCCAAACTATTTCTGGGGGTAAATAGTCTTCAAAAGCTTTACGGAGCAACCATTTTTCAATGCCAAAACTCTGGTGAAGCTTGAGGGTAGGCTCTATAGTCAGTGCCATTTCCACAAAGTCTATATCTAGAAAAGGAACTCTTGCTTCTAAACCATGAGCCATTGTCAGTCTGTCTAATTTTTGCAAGTTGAGATTATGTAATCCTTTAATCCGATATACCAATTCTTGATTTAACGTCTTGCCATCATTGTAATCAGCTAGATAACTATAGCCAGCAAACAACTCATCTGATGCGTCTCCTCCGAGAACCACTTTGACATATTGGCTGGCAAAACGAGATAGCAAGTAGGTAGGTACACAACTTCTTAACCAAGCGGCATCATAGGATTCAAAGTGGTAAATTACCTGGGGTAGAACAGAAAGCATTTCTGCTTCTGAGTAAATATATTCGTGATGAATTGTTCCTAAATATTCTGCTACTAATCTTGCTGCTTTCATATCCGGAGAATTAGCAAATCCGGTGGAAAAAGAATGTAGTTCTGACAGCTCTCGCTTCATTAAGGCCGCAATGATGCTAGAATCAAGTCCTCCACTGAGAAATATTCCTACAGGAACGTCAGACATTAAACGCCTGCGGACACTTTGAGAAAGTCCTTGGCGAATTTTTTCTAAAATCACCTCTACATCTTCTAAAAACACATCGACTTCGGGAAAATCGTAGTAGGGTTGTAAACCCTCATTAGAATGGTAATAATGTCCTGGAGGAAACTCTTTAATTTTTTCGCCATGCTCTATTAAAGCTTTGATTTCCGAAGCAAAAAATAAACCTTCTTCACCTTGAGCATAGTATAAAGGTTTAATGCCTAAGCGATCGCGAGCGACAAAGAATTCCCGATCGCTAGCCAAGATAAAGCTAAACATACCCCTGAGTTTTTGAGGCATCTGAGTGCCAAACTTTTGGTAGAGGGGTAGCAGAATTTCTGTATCGCTGTTGGTTGAGAAATTGTAGTTTTCCTGCAAGCGATCACGCCATTGTTGATGGTTATAAATTTCTCCGTTAGCAATAGCGTATAATTTGCTCTGCGGATCGTATAATGGTTGCTGTCCTCCTTCTAAATCAATAATGGCAAGACGATTATGTCCTAAAGCATAGTTTTCCTGGCAAATGCTACTAGTACCATCCGGTCCGCGATGAGCTAAGATTGACAAGGCATCTTCAAAGCCTTGTAAATTTGAGCAAAAAAATCCAACTATTCCACACATATCTTTATAGTCAAGATAACCTCAAAGCTTTCGATCTACATTAGACTTTTGTCCTACTTGTCTAGCTTTCTGGAATTGGGAGGCGCCCAATTTCAATTCCATTTTCCCGTGCGATAGATTCCAGTTTAAACCTCCACCGTGATGGAGGAATCTATCAGTTGTTTGCCGTTCGCAGTTTCATAACCGTTGTATTCCCATGTCTCGCCATTGGGGATGAGCGTCTGGTAGAAAACGTCCTTGCTTGGTTATTTTCGTTAGCAATCAACACTCTTGCCTGATGTCCAGTCCGCATGACTTCAGAGCGCTCCCGTTCCTCATTAGCCCAAATA
>JAAHGR010000807.1 GCA_010672425.1 Symploca sp. SIO2E6 | reverse complement strand
CAAATTCTGGACCTTGGGTAGTGGGGATGAAGTTACCGGCAAGGAGGTACTCCCGGTTCTCTTTTTGGAATTTCCCATCGGTGAGAGCAATGTTGCCGTTGGGTTGATAGGCAATACTAATCAGTTACTTCTATAGCAATTCTAATACCTCCGACACTCCTCACACCCCAGTGTTAGGTGTTAACGTTAAGTCTTAAGTGTGAGTTTTTGTTATGAAAGCCATTTTTTTCTCAATTCTCCATGCTCCATTCTCAATTCTCACCGCCTTCTGCCTTTTTGCCCTAGAATCTCACCTTGCTACAGCTCAACCAATTACCCCAGCTAACGACGGTACTGGTACAACTGTCACCCAGAATGGTGACCAGTTTAAGATCGATGGTGGTACTCTCTCAGGTATAAACCAGTTTCATAGTTTCTGGCAATTTAGTTTAGATTCAGGACAGATAGCTAACTTTAGCTCTCATCCCCAAATTCACAATATCTTGGGACGAGTGGTGGGAGGAGACCCTTCGATAATTAATGGCTTGATTCAGGTAACTGGTGGTAACTCCAACCTCTACTTGATGAATCCGGCAGGAATTATTTTTGGCCAAGGTGCTAGTTTAAATATCCCAGCTTCTTTCACTGCTACTACTGCTAATGGTATTGGTTTTGCTGGTGGTTGGTTTAATGCAGTGGGAGATAATAACTATCAGGCTTTGGTGGGTAATCCTCACAGTTTTGCTTTCACGATGGAGCAACCGGGGAGTATTATCAATGCTGGGGAGTTGGAGGTGGGAGTAGGAAATAATGTAACTCTGTTGGGTGGCACGGTTATTAATACCGGTACTATCTCAGCTGCCGGAGGGAAGATTACGCTGACAGCGGTATCAGGAGAGAATCTGGTACGCATCAGCCAGGAAGGCATGTTGTTGAGTTTAGAAGTTGAGCCGGTAGGAGCCAATGGTGATAGTAGTTTGCCACCGACTACCGGGATTACTCCTGGGGATTTACCGCGATTGCTGACTGGAGGCAATGACCACCAGGCTACAGGAATCCAGGTTAACCCCGATGGTACAGTATGGCTGACTAGTTCAGGAATGACTATTCCTACAGAGGCAGGGATAGGGCTCGCTTCTGGTACTCTAGATGTTTCTGGTGAAACTGGCGGTAGTATCCATGTTTTCGGCAATAAGGTTGCTGTAATTGATGCCAATATTGATGCTTCTGGCACGAATGGCGGTGGCACAGTGTTGATTGGTGGGGATTATCAGGGTCAAGGAACAGTACCTAATGCCTTGCGCACATTTGTTAGTGAAGATTCTGTTATTAATGCTGATGCTCTCATCAATGGTAATGGAGGAAAAATCATTGTTTGGGCAGATGAGGCAACCCGCTTCTACGGCACGATTACAGCACAGGGGGGATTGTCCAGTGGTGATGGTGGTTTTGTAGAAGTCTCAGGCAAGGAGTTTCTAGATTTTGCTGGTACAGCTAACTTAGGATCTGCTCAAGGTCAATTGGGTATTTTGCTCTTAGATCCAATCAATATTACGATTATCCCAGGTGGAAATAATTCGGTTGAGTTGGCAGCAAATGATCAATTTGCAGATCCAGGGGTCAATAACACGATCAACAATGGCACAATTAATGCGGCAATAGCTAATGTTATCTTGCAAGCTACAAATGATATTACGTTTAATGCACCTATTAATATTGCAGCTTTTGGAGTGTGGGTGACAGCTGAAGCTGGTAACAATATTAACGTCAACGCCAATATTACAACTAATCAAGGTAACATTTCCCTCAACGCTGACTTTGACAACATGAATGGCGGTGCTCTCAACCTCATGGGTGCAACGATTAATACCAATGGTGGCAATTTTACCGGCATTGGCACAGGAAATGCCATATTTGGTGACGGCATCGCCCTCAACAACAGCACCATTAATGCTGCTGGTGGCGATATTACCCTCACAGGTATGGGAGGAGTTGGCAATAACAATTATGGCATTTCACTCAACCAAAGCTTAGTGCAATCTACCGGCAATGGCGATATTACCTTCAATGGTATAAGTGAGAACGGAACAAACCTTGGTAATGGAATATTGAGTGATAATTCCACCATCTCTGCTGAGAATGGAGAGCTCCACCTGACGGGTACTGCTAACGGTCCTGGTATGCAGAATAGAGGCATGTGGCTGCGCAACAATACTACCATTACCACCAATAACGGCGATATTACTTTAGATGGCACTGGTGGGGAAGGGTCAAATTTGAATGATGGGGTCCTTCTGGAAAACTCCGATGTGACATCGAATGAGGGAAACATCAAGATAATAGGTGAGAGTACAGGGGATGGAAGTGGCATCAGCAACACAGGTGTTGAAATTTTTATCAACAACATCGTGAAATCAACCAGGGGTAATATTACCCTCATAGGTAGAGGCGGTGATGGGGTAAATGAGAATGAAGGGATACGGATTGCTGAGAATGCTATGGTTTCTTCTGGGGGAACTATCAATTTTGAGGGTGACTCTAAAGCTTCTGGTGCAGACAACTACGGCATTTTAGTTGAAAATAACGCCCTTGTGGAATCAACCGGTCAAGGTTCAATTACCCTGAAGGGTATCGCTCTTGATGCTGATGGGATTTATGTGGAAGACAGCTCTATTCAGTCCACTAGCATAGATAGTAATCCTATTAACCTCATAGCTGATGAAATGAGTTTCGTGGGTAACGTCGAAATCAGTAGCCCTGGTATCATTCAGTTGCAACCCTTTGATGATAGCTTAGGTATTACCGTTGGTGGCACTACTAACGACAACAGTTTGAATCTAGACACCGATGAACTTGGTTTATTGCAAGATGGCTTTTCTCAAATAATCATCGGGGGAGACAACGGCAGTGGTGTTATTACCTTAGTTGATGATTATACCTTCAATGATCCAGTTACTTTACGCTCTCCTGTAGGTAATGGCTCCATCGACACCAGCGGTTTTACCCTTACCGGAAATGATACTTCCATTACCCTAGAAGCTAACCAAAACATCACCACTGGCAATCTTATCAGCGTTGGCGATATCACACTAACGAGTAACCAGATTGATTTAGGTGGTACAGTCACAGGTACTGGTATCCTAAGCTTACAACCTGCCAGTGCCAATCAAGACATCACGATTGGCAATCTAACTGACTCTGGGATTAACACACTAGACTTGTTAGACACAGATATCACGAAGTTGCAACCTGGCTTTACCAGCATCATCATTCCAGATCGGCACCGGGTTGTAATCGAAAAGCGGTTGCCTGGATGGATGACCAGTTTAACGCCACGTCAAGTTCTCGTGATGAAATGGAAAGTCAAATAAGTGCTGCAGAAGTTCGGCCTATGCCGTGTGAAAGTCGGTA
>JAAHGR010000806.1 GCA_010672425.1 Symploca sp. SIO2E6 | reverse complement strand
GCCATTACTCTCCATAATATTGGCTTAGTCTACGACTCATTAGGAGAAAAGCAGAAAGCTTTGGAATTCTACAACCAAGCTTTGCCCCTATTACGGGCAGTGGGGGATCGAGGGGTGGAAGCCATTACTCTCAATGGTATTGGCGCTGTCTACAACTCATTGGGAGAAAAGCAGAAAGCCTTGGAATTCTACAACCAAGCTTTGCCCCTATATCGGGCGGTGGGGGATCGAGGAGGGGAAGCCGCTGCTCTCTTTAACGTCACCTTCTTGCAACGCAGCCAAGGCAACCTGAAAGAAGCCCTAACCCTGATGGATAGCTCCATTGCTATTATTGAAGAACTCCGCACCAAAATTGGCTCTCAAGAACTCCGCACCTCCTACTTTGCCACTGTCCAAAACTACTACGGATTCTATATCGACCTACTGATGCAACTGCATCAACAAAACCCCAATCAAGGATACGATGCCCTCGCCCTCCACGCCAGTGAACGCTCCCGCGCTCGTAGTGGCGCGACACACTTAAAATGAGGGAATAGATTTTGGCTCAAACCCTTATTTGACAAGGAAGACGTCGATTTCCTATTACACCATTTTAGCTGTGTCACGCCAGTAGTAGCCCGACACAGCTAAAAATGTTTAATAGATGTAGGTTGGGTCGAGGTAACGAGACCCAACACTCTCAGGGGGCTCTGTTGGGTCACGAAGAAAGCTCTACCCAACCTACCTATTTCATCATTTTAGGTGTGTCGCGCCAGTAGTGGCGTGACACACTTAAAATGAGGGAATAGATTTTGGCTCAAACCCTTATTTGACAAGGAAGCCGTCGATTTCCTATTCCACCATTTTAGCTGTGTCACGCCAGTAGTCTCTTGGAACTCCTCACTGAAGCTAATGCTGATATCCGTCAGGGTGTAGATCCCCAACTAGTTGAACAAGAGCGCACTTTACAACAGCAACTTGATGCTATTGAAAAACGCCGGGTTGAACTATTCAGCGGTAACTATACTCAACAACAAGCTACAGCAATCGAACAAGAAAGGGAACAACTATTATCCCAATACAGAGATATCCAAACAAAAATCCGCACTACCAGTCCCCGTTATGCTGCTCTAACTCAACCTGAACCTCTAACTCTCACTGAAATTCAGCAGCAGGTTCTAGATGAAGATACTTTACTATTACAGTATTCCCTAGGCTCAGAACGCAGTTATCTCTGGGCAGTTAGTAAAACCAGCATCAATAGTTATGAACTACCTCCGGCAGCAGAAATCGAAACCGCTGCTAAGCAGTTTTATGAATTGCTCAAAACTCCAGGATTTCAACTAGAACTCAGATCTTGCACTAATCCCGATAATCCACCAGGAGTTAAAACTCCTGGCTCACAGCTAAAGTCGTCTAAAGACGACTGGAAAAGGGTTTCATACCAAATCCGGTTATAATAAGCTGAATACAAAATACAGAATGTCACAGGCCCAAAAAAGCCTATTTAGCCAATCATCTTAGTTCACTGGAGTTGAGACTAGTTAGGGCCTGCCTCATCGAGTCGATTGACTCGGGAAATGAAGTAAAAAGTAACAAGTAAAAAGTAACAAGTAAGAAGGAATGAAGAATTTATCGAGAGTGGGTGAGCACACAGCATCCCCCAAGGTTACCCAGGGATTTCCCAAATAAGTGCAAGGAAATTGAACCCAAAGATGCAAAAACCTTGCACTTATTTGGTAAAAATGCTTGAAACCCCTGTATAGCATGGCTTACACACTTATGTAGCAAACCCTAGTTAGGAGTGCAAAACTAAAATCCTTGGGGAATTTGAGAATTTAATTGCTCATGTTTGACAAACCAAATCAGCATTCCACTCTCTAAGTTATCGCGCGCTTGACAACTCTCGAGCCATGACCCCCTGACGGGAAACGTGATCGCTTGACAACTCTCGAGCCATGACCCCCTGACGGGAAACGTGATCGCTTGACAACTCTCGAGCCATGACCCCCTGACGGGAAACGCGATTGCTTGACAGCTCTCGAGCCATGACCCCCTGACGGGAAACGCGCGCGCGCTCTCTCCAGCATTAGCGCGATTGCCTTCTCTATGAGACCCTATGTGCTAAACTCCAGAAAACTAGTCATAATTTAACCAATGATAGTTCGTTAAGTTTTTAATCTCTGAGGTCATGGTCTCCAGACACTGACAACGAATTATTAACTTTTCTTCAATTTCTTCGATACTTTCAAAATATTCATTGACCAGTGGTTCATCAATCAAAGACCACAATCTCTCTGCTGGTTGTAGTTCCGGAGAGTAAGGAGGAAGAAATTCCACAATTATTCCCTCTGGTGTCGTGACCTTTTGACTTCGATGCCATCCGGCATTATCTTCTACTAACAAAATAATTTTTTCTTGATTAACTCCCACATCTTTAGCAAAGGTCTGATAGACTAAATTTAACCATTCATGATTGACTCTTGGTATTAAATACCATAGTGTTTTTCCTGTTTTGGGTTCAACAAATCCATACACATATAACCATTCATAACGGTGCTGTACTACTGCTACAGGTCTTTCTCCTACAGGAGCCCAGACTTTTGAAATAATTGGCTTTAATCCAACTCTGTGTTCATCAAAAAACCAAACTTCAATCTGATGATTAGGAAATTGTGCTTGTAAATCTTGAACTTTAAGTGGTAAGTTATCTTGGAATGTTTGTTGTTCTATAGGATCTCCTTTCCGATGTTTAGGTCTTGGTTTTTGCCAAGAATAATTGGACTTTTTTAGGTAATCCCATCCCCTTTGATTCCAAACTTTTTCAATTCCTGTAGTTTTTTCAATCCATCTAGCTACTTTTGGTCCAGTCCATACTCCTCCATCTGCTGGTCTTTTTTGGAGCTGGACTGTTAGTTCAAGGAATTGTTCTTCATTTAAACAAGGTTCTTTTCCTCGACGATGTTTAACACCTTGTTTCTTAAGATTTTTGACTCCTTCTTCTCCCAATTCATTATATTTCTTGATAATTTTAAAACTATATTGATAGTTTAATCCTACAGCGAGCGCTGCATTTTTTATTGTCCAACCTAGAGATACTTTCCATAATAAATGCCATCTTCTTGCTTCTACAGCTTCCTTACAGGTTCTGTACTTGTTTTTTAGTTCATCTGAACTAAGATGATTGGCCAAATAGGCTTTTTTGGGCATATGACATTCTGTATTTTGTATTCAGCTTATTATAACCGGATTTGGTATAACTACCAGCAAACAACAGATTGATAGTAGTCTACAACAGCAGCTACTCGATCGCTCTGCCAGAGAAGCAGATATCGGTGTTTGGCAGAGGTTACCAGGAACCCGCACCGAAGCTGAAGCAATTATGGCATTAGTGCCAGATTCAGAACGAGTGC
>JAAHGR010000805.1 GCA_010672425.1 Symploca sp. SIO2E6 | reverse complement strand
GAGGCAGAGGGCAGAAGGCAGGAGGCAGGAGGCAGGAGGCAGGAGGCAGAAGGCAGAGGGCAGAAGGCAGCAGGCAGAAGGCAGAAGGCAGAGGGCAGAAGGCAGCAGGCAGCAGGCAGCAGGCAGAAGGCAGAGGGCAGAAGGCAGAAGGCAGCAGGCAGCAGGCAGCAGGCAGTCCTGATGAAACAATTTTCACCACTACGCATAAAAACTCCTTTCCCCGCGTCTCCGCGTCCCCGCGTCTCCGCGTCTCTACATCTCGCCATCCCCGCGTCTCCGCGTCCCCGCGTCTCCGCGTCTCTACATCTCCGCGTCCCCGCGTCTCTGCGTCCCCGCGTCCCCGCGTCCCCGCGTCTCCGCGTCCCCGCGTCTCCGCGTCCCCGCGTCTCCGCGTCCCTACATCTCCGCGTCCCTACATCTCTGCGTCCCTGCGTCCCCGCGTCCCCGCGTCTCCGCGTCCCCGCGTCTCTTTTCAGCCTCAACCGACAGACGAATTAGAACTAGTACTAGTTACTGGTAAAGGAGAACTCATTCGACACCGAGTAAGAGGAGCTACCCGGGAGGAAGTCCTACAAACTATCCAATTATTTCGCCATGGGATTACCAGTCTCATCGATTCCAGTGTCTACCAACCATCAGCACAACAACTCTATCAATGGCTGATTGCACCGTTAGAAGCCGACTTACAAGCACAAGGAATTAAGAATCTCACCTTTATCCTAGAAACTGGTTTACGTTCCGTGCCTCTAGCTGCACTCCATGATGGTAACCGCTTCATTATCGAAAAATATAGCATCAACTTAATGCCTAGTCTATCCCTTACCGATACCCGCTATGTCGGTATCAACAACACCAAAATGTTAGCCATGGGTGCTGCTGAATTTACTGACAAAAATGCTTTACCCGCAGTACCAATGGAATTATCCATCCTTACGGATCAACTGTGGGAAGGCAAATCTTTCCTCAACGAAGAGTTTACCTTCAACCAACTGCAATCAGCTCGCAAGACCCAACCCTTTGGCATTGTTCACCTAGCCACCCACGGAGAATTTAAATCAGGAAAACTGAACAACTCCTACATCCAATTGTGGGATCGGAAACTGCAACTAAATCAAATGCGAGAGTTGGGATTTCATAACCCCCCAGTAGAATTGTTAGTCTTAAGTGCCTGTCGCACAGCCTTAGGAGATACCGAAGCAGAGTTAGGATTTGCGGGATTAGCGGTACTAGCAGGAGTCAAGTCAGCCTTAGGTAGTTTATGGTACATCAGCGATGAAGGGACCCTGGGATTCATGACCAAATTTTACCAGCAATTGCAGGAGGCTCCCCTGAAAGCCGAAGCCTTGCGCCAAACTCAATTAGCGATGTTGCGAGGTGAAGTGCGCATAGAAAATGGCAAGTTAGTCATTAGCGATGCCAACAGTGGTTTGCGTAGCAACGATCGCATTATTCCCTTATTTCCCGAATTACACAAGTTAGGCAATGCAGATTTGACTCACCCTTACTATTGGAGTGCGTTTACTTTGATTGGCAGCCCTTGGTGAATGGGGAATTGGGAATTGGGAATTGGGAATTGGGTATTGGGTATTGGGTATTGTGTATTGGGAATTGGGAATTGGGAATTGGGAATTGGGAATTGGGAATTGGGAATTGGGAATTGGGTATTGGGAATTGGGAATTGGGAATTGGGAATTGGGAATTGGGAATTGGGAATTGGGAATTGGGTATTGGGTATTGGGAAGGAGCAATTATATCAAGGAAAGGAGAAACAGTTATAATTCCCTTATACCTTGCAACCTTCTTTCTTCCCTTGGAGCCTCCTCCCTCCGGTTCCCCTCCTGGGAGGGGTTAGGGGTGGGTTAGAGCCTTATTGCCACCAAAGTGTAAGTACTAATGAAGAATGTAGAATTGTTTTTTTTCTACATTCTTCATTCTAAATTCTAAATTCTAAACTGTGCCAATAATTCCTCACGAGATAATTGCCAAATCAATTGGGTGGATTCCTTGGCTGGCAATAGGCTCAAAGGTTCAACAATTTGGGATAATTCCTCATCTATTGCCCCAAATTTTACCTCCAGCATACTTTCAACCATGAGATGCATCCCTTTTTGTTCCCCTTCACGAAGAGCCTCTTCCCGCCATTGCAGATACAAAGGTGATAATTTCATAATTAAATTCTGCTCCTCATCATCTAATTGTTGAGTTGTCTGTAAGTTAGCTTTTAAGTTGGTCAATAATTTGAGAGCATTTAACCTAATGGGATTCGTTGGAGGTAGTGCTTTGATTTCATCAATGGCTTCCTCCTGAACTCTCCCCCTACCTAACAATCTAAGCCAGAGAGTATCTTTAGTTCGAGGTAACTTATGAATGGCGACAATCGCCGTGCGGAAATACTCTGGTAAAAAATAGATTCCCTCTCCCCAATTATCTAGATCAATTTTAGCTCCAAATCCTTTGAGTAGGGATGGTGAAGCGGTTGGGGAAAGAATCCACAGACGAGGTAAACTCTCCTGTAGCAGTTGCTGCTTATTCCGATTAGCTTCCCGTTGAAACTCTCCCCACACTATCAGCAGCTTTAACAGACAATTAAAGATATCTATGATGGTAGCAGCATTACGGAACGGTTCAAACAGAGCAGGAGTTGCTGCCAAGCGTCCCAGTAATCCTAACGCTTTTGGAGGTGAGTTGGTTGGGGTGTTCGGAGCAAACCAAACATCGATTTCTCGAACTTCCCCTGCAACACGGCGAGGTGCTTTCACCTCACCTAAAGGAGCTAGTAATTCTTCTAGATACTCCTTAGCAAATTGGTCATGGGCAAACCGGGTCATTGATTCATAATTATTGATTTTCTTCAATAATTATAGCACTTATTAAACAAGAAAATGTAAAATTAACCTGCTATAGTTAGAGGCGATTCTTAACTTATTACTCTCAAGAAACTATTTTAGATTTTAGATTTTAGATTTTAGATTTATTTAGATTTTGGATTTTAGAATTGAATCAACACAAGCCTGAGGCTCCGAGAGGAGGAAGGAGGCGGGAAATAGTGTTTCTCTTATTCAATTGGGGGCACCATCTGATCCTCAGGAGCTCTTCAGAAAATAGAAATAGCAAAAGGATGGCCGAATCCTTTGATATGACTAGTTTCTAACTTTTTTTTAGGCAAGGGAAACTCTTGTTCCTCCTGCCTCGGAGCCTCCTGCCTCCTGCCTTAAGAAAGCTCATTACTCATTACTCATTTTCTGTTTCCTGTTCCAGGAATATCATAAGACCAATTAACTTGCTCTGATGTTAGCATCAGGTAGTCGGTAAGTATTTCGCGGAACAGGTGTTCACATCCAATACCAATCTGACGATAAACACTTGTCATCCCACCTGCTGCTTTGTGAGCAGCATA
>JAAHGR010000804.1 GCA_010672425.1 Symploca sp. SIO2E6 | reverse complement strand
CCCTAACCCCTCCTTGGAGGGGAACCGGAGGCATAAGGCAGGAGGCAGGAGGCAAAGGCAGAAAACTTCTCGACATTCTCAATTCCCAATTCCCAATTCCCAATTCCCAATTCCCAATTCCCAATCCCCAATTCCCAATTCCCAATTCCCAATTCCCAATTCCCAATTCCCAATCTCCAATCTCCAATCCCCAATTCCCAATTCCCAATTCCCAATTCCCAATTCCAACATATGATTCAACCAAATGGCTTTAAACAAGACTCCCTGGTAACCACCCTCGGCAGAATGGTGTACTACACAGCTGAGCAAATGCCTTGGGATTCCAATGATGCTTCTGCAATAGAAGACCTACCAACATTAGTCTTCTTACATGGCTTTGGGGGTGGCTCGTCTGCTTATGAATGGTCAAAAGTTTACCCGGCATTTGCGAGTGATTATCGAATTCTCGCACCGGATTTAATCGGTTGGGGAAACTCAGAGCATCCAGAACGGAATTACCAAATAGACGATTACATTACCACCATCATTGAATTCCTAGAGCAAACTTGTACAAAACCCACACCCGTGGTAGCCTCTTCTCTGACAGGAGCATTTACCATCCGAGCTGCGATCGCTCGTCCTGATCTGTTCGAGTGCCTAATTCTCACTGCTCCAGCAGGGTTATCTGATTTTGGGGAAGACTACTACCGCAGCTTTTTTGCTCAGTTAGCCAGCACTCCCATTCTTGATCGCTTGCTCTATAGTACTGGTATTGCCAACAGCGCTGGGATCAGCAGTTTCTTGGAAAATCGCCAATTTGCTCGTCCTAACCGGATTTACCCGGAAATTGTGGATGCCTATTTGGCTTCAGCTGGACAACCAAATGCAGAATATGCCGCGCTTTCTTTCCTGCGGGGTGATTTGTGCTTTGATTTATCCGGGTACATTGAGCAGCTAACTACTCCTACTGCGATCATTTGGGGAGAAAAGTCCGAGTTTACATCTCCCGATATCGGCAAACGTCTTGCTGCACTTAATCCTCAAGCAATTCGGATTTTTCAAATCCTAGAAGATGTGGGATTAACTCCTCAGTTAGAATTACCTGCGGTGACGATTGGTTTAATCCGGCAATATTTAAAGATACTCACCAAAAATCCAGGAAAACCCGAGTTTGGTTAGTCTAAGCTAAGAGAAATCCCTAATTTAACTTTGTATAATTAAGATGACTTCCAAAATCTGGCCTTATGTCACTCCTGGTATCCCAGATGACTTATTTGAGCGCCTACCGGGTATTCGTTTGAGCAAGAGAGAAGTGCGATTACTGTTGCTCGGTGCTCTCCGGTTGCAACCGAACTCTGTTTTGTGGGATATTGGTGCTGGAACAGGTACAATACCTGTAGAAACAGGCTTGTTGTGTCCCCAGGGTAAAATTATTGCCGTAGAAAGGGACGAGGAAGTAGCCAACTTAATTCGGCGCAATTGCGCTCACTTCGGCGTCCAGAATGTAGAAGTGATTGAAGGCAGTGCTCCAGAATGCCTCAACCAGCTACCTCAGCCACCTCATCGAGTCTGTATCGAAGGAGGACACCCAGTTAAGGACATACTCAAGGAAGTTTGGCAATACCTCAAGCCTTCAGGAAGAGTAGTTGCCACCGCCAGTAATCTCAAAAGCCTTTATGCCATCTCCGAAGGTTTAGCAGAGTTACAAGCTCGCAACATTGATGTAGTACAATCGGCAATCAATCGCTTGGAAACCAGGGGGACTAATCAAACCTTTGCCGCCGTTAGTCCTATTTTTATCCTTAGTGGCGAGAAGATATGAATGGGAAATGGGGAATTGGGAATTGGGAATTGGGAATTGGGAATTGGGAATTGGGAATTGGGAATTGGGAATTGGGAATTGAGCATTGAGAATTGCTTCTTACTCATTACTCATTACTCGTTACTCATTACTCATTACTCATTACTCATTCTCCCAACCCCTACCACCTTAGGTGCGACACCTTAAAACATCCAACAGGGTAGTAAAAACTGGAGGTGGAGGAGCAATAAACTCTAGCCATTCGTCAGATAGGGGATGCTGTAGGGAGAGTCGCCAAGCATGGAGTGCCTGCCCTGGTAGATTAACACCTAAGGAACGACCACTACTATAAACGCGATCGCCAACTAGGGGATGTTGGATATAGGCACTGTGAACCCGAATCTGGTGTGTGCGACCAGTTTCTAGTTGAAAATGCATTAAAGTATAGTTACCCAGTCTTTCTTGAACTTGCCAATGGGTAACAGCAGCGCGTCCTCCCTTGACCACTGGCACCACAGCCATTTTCTTGCGGTGTAGAGGATGGCGTCCAATCGGTTGGTCAACGATACCACGAGTAGTTGGGGGGGCACCGTAGACAATACCAAGATACTGTCTGCGGGCAGTTTTAGCCGCAAGTTGAGCTTGTAGATGTTGATGAGCTTGGTCAGTTTTAGCGATCGCGATCGCCCCTGTGGTATCTTTATCTAAACGGTGAACTATACCCGGACGTTGTACACCACCAATACCAGCGAGATCAGGACAGTGAGCCAAGAGTGCATTAACTAGAGTGCCGCTTTCATGACCCGGTGCCGGGTGGACAACTAAGCCAGCAGGTTTATTAATGATGATCAGAGTCTCGTCTTCGTAGAGAATGTCCAAAGGAATAGCCTCCGGTTGCAAGTCAAGAGGCTTAACTTCCGGAATCACCACAGAGACAGTATCCCCAGGTTGTACAGTAGCCTTTTTGGAGGTACAAACGGTATCATTAAGTTGCACATGACCTTGCTCAATTAACTGCTGGACACGGGAACGAGAGAAGTCCGGCATTTGTTGAGCAATATAGCGATCCAGGCGTTCCCGCTGAGACTGCTTAATAAATTCCTTTGTGTCCTTTGTGCCTTTGTGGTTCATTCATTCTTTTTGGACTGAAGTCCAACTACACTCATTACTTATTACTTATTACTCATTACTTATTACTTATTACTCATTACCCACTATGGTTAAAATAATTGGTCGCAAATCCCTAGGAAATCAACCAGTCTATGACATTGGTGTAGAGCAAGACCATAACTTTATCTTAGCCAATGGGACGGTTGCGGCCAATTGCTTCAACAAATCCCACTCTACCGCTTATGGTTATGTGACTTATCAGACTGCTTACCTCAAGGCTAATTATCCCGTTGAGTACATGGCAGCGTTACTGACAGCTAGTAGTGGCAATAGCGACAAAGTGCAGAAATATATTGCCACTTGTTCAACCATGTTAATTGAGGTAGAACCACCAGATATCAATCGTTCCGATCTCGATTTTACCCCAGTTTCCCAGAAAATCTTGTTTGGCCTGTCAGCAATTAGGAATTTAGGTCAAGGAGCGATAGAATGTATTTTGGAGGCTCGTGA
>JAAHGR010000803.1 GCA_010672425.1 Symploca sp. SIO2E6 | reverse complement strand
AAATATATTCCGGCTAAAAAAGTCCAAGACTTGCGCAACTGGCTGATTATCTACGGTTACTGGAATGCTGGCGGTTGTGATAACGTCGCTTCCATGTTTTGGACTATTGCCGAGAAATACTTAGGACCCCCCAAGCGATGGAAGTGTTTGAGAAAATTTTGTATAGACGGATGCCTCATCAGTTAATCGATCCTAAGGTTGCCCAGAAGCTCATTCTTCAAAGTGGCGGCGCATTGCGAGAATTGATTCGGTTGGCAAGTCAATGTTGTCAGCTGTGTTTATTGCAATTACGACGTACTCCAGACAATCAGGATATAATTGTGACTGAGGAGATTTTGCAACAAGCTTTGACCAATCTGCGGATTGAATTTACCGAACCTTTAGGAAAAAACCAGTATGAAGTTTTGGCACAAGTATACAGCGACTATACTCCAGAAGATGGCATGAGTGAAACTTTTTTAGATTTACTGCACAATCTGTATATCCTAGAATATCGTAATGATGATTTATGGTTTGGTGTACACCCGATCGTTCAAGAAATTTTGTACAAGCGTGGGTTGATTTAATAGAATAAACCACAAAGGCACAAAGAGCACGAAGGAAGAAAAGAAGAAGAGGGTTCAAGTGCAAGACGATATTCATACAGAGCAGATTCGTGCTAATGAAGATAACTATGCTCACTTGGTGACGATCATCGAAGCGAGTCAAGGAATATTGTCAATTTTGATCGCTTCTTGTAACGATCGCAACTTTCGGGATAGCGTTATCCGGCGCTACGAGGCAGAATTGGCATCGACAATTTCTGGCTACCTGGTGCAGCTAAACTATGAAGAACCCAGTTTGCTCTCGGCTTTAAAGCAACTGGTAGAGGCTAATCCAGAATTGCAACAGGGTAAGGCTGCTGTGCTGACAGTGACGGGTACAGAAGATTTACTGACAGTGGCTTTAGGAGAAGATACAATACAGACGGAAGTCGAGCGCTTTTTCGGCTATTTGCAATGGACAAGAGAAGCACTGCGACAATTTCCCTATCCTATAGTTCTCTGGGTAACACCCACAATTTTAGAACAGATGAGCTTTGCCGCGCCGGATTTTTGGAGTTGGCGCAGTGGGGTGTTTCGGTTTGTGGCCAAAGAAGTGGCAAAGGGGGTAGTTACGCCAACTATCCAGACCAATGACTTGTATCTGATAGACTCAGAAATCATAGAAACTCTCCCTCTAGATGAACTGCTGCTTAGCGCGAATCAGATTAAGCAGGAACAGGGGGAGCAATCACCGGCTTTGGCAATACTCTATGACCGCCTGGGACAAGCATATCGCAGCTATGTCAAAAACAGACAAGTGGAACATCTTCAGCAGGAAATCGATTTAGGGATCGAGTATTTCCAAAAAGCGATCGCTCTACAAATTTTACTAGAAGACAAGCCCAATCTGGCCAATACTCTCAATCGATTGGGCAACTTTTATCAAGAGTTGGGGCGCTATGAGCGAGCAATATCCCTGTACAACCAGTCTTTGGCAATTGCTCGCGAGATTGGTGCTCAACAAACGGAAGCTGCATCCTTAAGTAATCTGGGTAAAGCTTACCAATTCTTCGGAAACAAAGCTAGCAACTTAGAAACTGCTATTGCAGTTTACCAAGATGCCCTACAAATTTACACCCGCGAAGCTTTTCGAGTTGACTGGGCAAGAATTCAGAATAACTTGGCAGTCGCCTACACCAATCGCATTCGAGGAGATAAGGCTCAAAATTTAGAAGCTGCGATCGCATTTTGCTTCAATGCCTTACAAGTTTACACCCGTGAAGCCTTTCGAGTTAACTGGGCCAGGATTCAGAATAACTTGGCAATTGTCTACCAGAATCGGATTCGGGGAGAGAAGCTTCAGAATTTAGAAGAAGCGATCGCATTTTGCTTCAATGCCCTACAAGTTTACACCAATGAAGTCTTTCCTGTTGACTGGGCCAGGATTCAGAATAATTTGGCAAATGCCTATAGTGAGCGGATTCGGGGAAAAAAAGCTCAGAATTTGGAAGATGCGATCGCATTTTGCTTCAATGTCCTACAAGTTTACACCCGTGAAGCACTCCCAGTTAACTGGGCAAGGACTCAGAATAACTTAGCAAATGTTTACAGTAAGCGGATACGGGGAGATAAGGCTGATAATTTGGAAGATGCGATCGCATGTTACTTTAATGCCCTAGAAGTTTACACCCGTGAAGCACTCCCAGTTGATTGGGCCATGACTCAGGATAATTTGGGAGTTGCTTATAGTAAGCGGATACGGGGAAATAAGGCTCAGAATTTAGAAGATGCGATCGCATGTTACTTTAATGCCTTGGAAGTTCTTACCCGTGAAGCATTCCCAGTTGATTGGGCTATGACTCACAATAACTTAGCAACTGTTTATAGTAAGCGGATACGGGGAAATAAGGCTGACAATTTAGAAGATGCGATCGCATGTTGCTCCAATGCCTTGGAAGTTCTTACCCGTGAAGCATTTCCAGTTGATTGGGCAATTACTCAGAATAACTTAGCCAATGCCTACCTTTATCGGATACGGGGAGATAAAGCTGATAATTTAGAAGATGCGATCGTATATTACTTTAATACCCTGCAAATTTACACCCGCGAAGCCTTTCGAGTTGAGTGGGCAAGGACTCAGAATAATTTAGCAATTGCTTATAGTGAGAGGATACGGGGAGATAAAGCTGATAATTTAGAAGATGCGATCGCATGTTACTCCAAGGCCCTGGAAGTTCTTACCCATGAAGCTTTTCCTGCTGACTGGGCAATTACTCAGAATAATTTGAGACTTATTCAGAGAGATAAGGCAAAGCTGAAGAAGAAGATAACGGAGGTTTGAAAGGCGAATTTGGTATGACCAGAGAGATTGAAGGATTGAAGGATTGAAGGATTGAAGGATTGAAGAATTCAAACGGTCACAAGCCCCTGAATTTATGATACTGTGGCTGATAATGTAGAAAATGCGATCGCCTGTCAATCCAATGCATAAATCTTACAGCCAATGAGCAATCAACCAATTTTATCTATTGTTACTGCTACTAGAGGGAACTTTACTGACTATTGGTTTGAGCGACTAATCGCCGTTAAAGGAAATGTTGAACTGATCTTAGTTTATCCCCCTGGAGTATCTAAGCCAGAAATGACCGATCCTCGGTTTAAGATCATCACCAGTCCATTCAAAGGAGAAGTGATGCAACGCTATATCGGACTGCTGAATGCTTCTGGATTGTATACCCTCGCTCTTGATGATGATGACTATGTGCATCCCGATGTGCTGCAACTAGTGAGTGAGTACTTTGCAACTTTTCCGGATAGTTGGGTTTTACGGCTGCGGATGAAAAAAATTGATTGTACCGATGAAGAGCGAATTCGCTCCCCTTGGGA
>JAAHGR010000802.1 GCA_010672425.1 Symploca sp. SIO2E6 | reverse complement strand
ATACGCTCAACCGACATACCCCCAACCGACATACCCCCAACCGACATACCCCCAACCGACATACCCCCAACCGACATACCCCCAACCGACATACCCCCAACCGAAGAACCCACCCCTAACCCCTCCCAGGAGGGGAATTGGAGTAGATTATTAATGGACAATTGATAATTGATAACTGATAATTGATAAATTTGTGAAGGGTAATATGTCCAAACTAAATCGTCGTAGATTTTTAGTGCGTAGTGCTCTCATGTTCGCTGCAACAACCTGCGTCGGTGTCAGAGCACAATCATCGAAAACACCAGGTGCTTTGGAAGGTGCTCGTCCACGTCAGGAAATTATTGTTGTGGGAGCAGGAGTTTCTGGCTTGGTGGCAGCTTATGAATTGGCTCAGGTTGGTCACAAAGTTACTATTTTAGAAGCACGTCAGAGGATTGGTGGAAGAGTTCTTACCCTCAGAGGTGATTTTGCCGAAAAACATTTTGTCGAAGCTGGTGCAGCACGCATTCCTCCGTACCATGATCTTACTCTTGCCTATGTCAAACACTTTGGCTTAGAACTTAAACCCTTTTACCCACAGCAAGGTTTTTATATTCGAGTTAAAGATGGTCAAAAGACTTTGATCTCATTAGATGAAATAATGGCACAGAGGCCTCAAGCGCAATTAGCTAATTGGACTAAGATTGCCAATGGTTCTGATCAACTACCAAAGGCTATGGGGGAAGCCTTACATGATCATATTCGTCTAGGTGAGCCAGTAATACGAATTGAACAAACTCCAAAAGCAGTTCGGGTATTTTGTCGTTCTGGACTTCAATTAACTGCTGATCGTGTACTTTGTACTGTACCTTTACCTGTAATGGAGAATATTACTTTCAGTCCTCCTCTTTCTCCTGCAAAACAAAGAGCGATTGCCGGTGGTTACAACTATCGTCCTTCGACTCGAATGTTTGTCGAGTTTCCTGAACGATTCTGGGAACGGGAAGGTCTCAATGGTTGGGGAATATTTGATCGTTCTGAAGAACTTTGGCAACCAACTTGGAATCAGCCTGGAGTCACAGGTATCTTACATGCTTATCTTAAAGGCGAGATTTCCCTTGCGATGGATGCTCTTGAGCCAAAACCAAGGCTGGCACAACTACTACAAAAATGGCAGGAGTTTCTTCCAGGAGTGAAGGACTATCCGGTCAATGATCTAACTTATTCTTGGAATAATGATCCATGGTCGAAGGCTGGTTGGGCATATCCTACTGAGTCTCAGGAACAGGAATTGTTTGATGAATTGAGGCGTACAGAAAAAAGACTATATTTTGCTGGAGACCATACAGCCACTACTCGTGGATGGCTACAAGGTGCCTTGAGTTCAGGTTTGAGAGCTGCCAAAGAAATTCATACAGTTAACTTCTAGCCATCAAAGTTTTATAGTTGGAAGGACATAATACAGAATATCAAATTTTGTCCAAAGTCCATTCTAAACCTCAGAGTAGCGAGATCGCCTTCTCTACGAGAGGCTAAGTCCTAAGCGAGGTTATACCAAATCCGGTATCGATATACCCGCTATGGCCACATTGTACCAGACGTGCCCGCCTTTATGATGCCCGAAGGGCTGTTGGCACGTCTGGTACAGGGATTTCACGGTTTGCTCAAAACGGCTCCATTGTAACCGGATTTGGCATTATACCGCTAGCGAAGCTTCTGGAGCAAGAGTAGGCTTTACGGCATCAGCGAAGTGCGATCGCATATCTTGTAGTAGCGTGACACAGCTAATTTGTTGGTTTAGATTTTAGCTGTGCCACGGCAGTAGTGCGTTAGCGTAGTGCGAGCGTCTCGCTCGCTAGAGGTCAGACGCGAGCAAGATGCTCGCACTACTCTATGTTTGCTTTTGAAATAGAACACATCATTTTTGAGATACTTATACAGTTGCGTTTGTTATTATTGTTTGCTAAGATTTTTTTAAAATGGGAGAGGTGTGCGCTTATATATAAAGTACAACTCCTGATATCTTGCAAGTACAAGCACTTCAACTATTGCTTTATGTCAAAAGAGCCACTAACCTCAGCCCCATTGCCACCCAAGAGTGAGAGCCAAAACAATCCTCTGACAGCCACTACTGAAAAATGGTTTGAATATCCTGTGGGAGCACACCCCAACCACACTGATTATTCAGGTGCTGTCTGGCATGGCAATTATCTTGCTTGGCTGGAAGAAGCACGGGTGGAATACTTGCGCTCAGTTGGTATTGATTATGCTGAGTTAGTCGCTTTGGGCTGTGAGTTGCCTGTTGTAGAACTTTCCCTACGCTATCATCGACCGATTCGGATGGGAATGGCAGCAGTTGTTAAAACCCGTATAGCGGAAATAGTAGGTGTCCGTATTAATTGGGATTACCGGATTCAATCTGTGGATGGAGAAGAGCTCTATTTGACTGGTCGTGTTACTTTAGTTGCTATTGACTATGAAAAAGGCAAAATTCTGCGGCGGTTACCATCTGCACTCAAAGAGGCGCTGGTAAAAATGTCTGTATAGGAGGCAGGAGGCAGAACCCACCCCTAACCCCTCCAAGGAGGGGAACCGGAGGCAGGAGGCAGGAGACAGGAGGTAGGAGACAGGAGGTAGGAGGAGGAAGTTTTTTTTATCACTAATTATCCTTTCCTTGATATAACACTAACACCTAACACCTAATATCAATTCCGGTTGCATCGGAATGATTAAAAATCTGGCTTTCTGGTTAGAAAACATAGATGCTGGAGGGCGCAAGCTTTGCGCCCCTACATTACGAATATTATCCCAATGTAGCCGGATTTGGTATAACACCTAACACCTACCACCTACCACCTAATCAAGCCTCACCACCAACAACTACATCCTTAATCCGTAAACTCGGACCACCACAGCCGACGGGTAAGCCGCTTTGTCCTCCTTTACCACAACCGCCGGATTCATCCCAGTAGAAGTCATCGCCAATTGCTTCAATATCTGCCAAGGTTTTGAAGACGTTACCCGATAAAGTCACATCTCGCACCGGCTCAGCTAACTGACCATCCCGGATCATCCAAGCTTCACCAGCACTGAAGGTGAACATTTCCCCATTAGTCATACCTCCTAACCAATTTTTGGCATAGACTCCTTCTTTGATACCCTTGAATAAGTCGGCTACTGGTGTCGTTCCTCGTTCAATCCAAGTATTAGTCATCCGCACGATCGGTGGATAGTGATAGTTGAGACAACGGGCATTACCGGTGGGTTCTTCTCCTAATTTGCCAGCAGTTTCCCGGGAGTGGAGACGCCCTACTAACACCCCATCTTTAATCAGCTGAGTGGTGGTGGCGGGAGTGCCTTCATCGTCGTAGAAGTAACTACCTCGATGTCCTACTGGTGCAGCACCATCAAAGATTTGTAATTCTTTGGGACCA
>JAAHGR010000801.1 GCA_010672425.1 Symploca sp. SIO2E6 | reverse complement strand
GTTATCTTCTCCTACGACTACCCTAGCTTTTTCAAAACGGAGGTATCTAACCCAGATTTGGTATGAGGTGCTAATAGCTGAGGTGTTGATAGTCGAGTATAATGTGGGGGCGTTTTGCATGGCTAAAGCTGTCTGCTGGTTGAGGCAAACTATTTCAGTCACATTAATCCTATGAGTAAACCAATTCTTCAGTTTCTCAAAACTGACAATTACAAGAATCTTCGTTTAGGCAAGCAAGCTAATATCAAAAATCTGAATATATTGATAGGTGCAAATGGTTCAGGAAAAAGCAACTTTATCAGTTGCTTGAAATTTTTAAAAGATTGCCTAACCAGTCTTCCAGATGAAAGTCGAGGTATCAGTAGTTTTGAGGATGCAGTGGCCAAACTTGGAGGCAACAGCATTTTAGATGGTAATGTTGAAAGTCCAGCAATATTAAGCATTTCTTACTGCTTTTCACAAATTTACCAGACTGGTGACCCTACAAAAGATAGTGGCATATTGGATTTAAAGCTTTATGTTGACAAAAAAACAAGAGTTAGTGTTGCTGAAGAATCTTTATATAGTGGAGAAGATTTACATGAATTAGGACGACGTCAACCTTTTTATCATTACCGATTTCATAACAGGCAAGCTGGCAAAGGAGCTGTATCAGTATATGAACCTCCTGGTCAATCAAGTCGTTTTCAAGTTTTAGACGATATTCCAATCAATGCCTTGGGTCTCGTCGTTCTTCCACAATTACTTGAAAATAGCACGTTTTCTCCAGAAAATGCACCTGTTTATAAAATTAGAAGAGAGCTAGTTGAATGTATTACCAACTGGCAGTTTTACAATGCCAACGAAATGGACTTACATGAAATTAGAACTGCGGAACCACAAATAGGTAGAAGCGGTATTTATTTGTCTTCATCGGGAGATAACTTACCATTGGTGTTGGACAATTTAAATCAACACAATATCGACTTTGAGGATAGTATTAACGAAGCAATGAAGTTGATTCTCCCTAAAACTCGCCGCCTGAGACCGATACGTTCTGGTCGCTTATCTCTTACTGTAGAATGGTATTTTGAGGGAATACCAGAACCTTTCTTTTTGACAGATATGTCCGACGGAACAGTCAGGATGTTGTGTTGGGCTACTATCTTGCATTCTCCAGTTCTGCCTTCATTGCTAGTTATTGATGAACCAGAATTAGGATTACACGTATCATGGATGCCCATTTTGGCTGAATGGATCAAACAAGCAGCCCAAAAGACTCAAATAATTATTATCACCCATAGCCCTGACCTTTTGGATCATTTTACAGACTGTGTAGAGAATATTCTTTGTTTTGCTTCAGAAAATAGAACGCACTTTTCTGTCAAACCTCTTGCCAAATCAATGCTAGAGGAAAAACTTGAAGAGGGATGGCAGTTAGGTGACCTCTACCGTGTTGGCGACCCTAGTATTGGAGGGTGGCCGTGGTAGTATGGGTTTTTGCGGGAGGTGGTGAAGCTGAAGTTAGAGGATTAATTCCTTTTCTAGAAAAAAATTTTCCTGGGTGTAGATTTGAACGAAAAACACCAGTCGGTAAAAAACCTGGCCCAAAACCTAATAAAGCAGCTAGTTATGGAAAAACGGGCAAAAGCTTAATTGAGCAAATTAAGAAAGAATTACCAATCGCCTTGAAAAATGAACCAAATAGATGCAACCTCATTTTAGTATTTGATGATTTGGACTGTCGAGATCCTGTGATACAAAGAGAAAAAATATGGCAAGAACTCTTAAAAATACCTGGATGTGCTGAGATTGAGAAATTTGTTGGCTTTGCTGCGCCTGAACTGGAAGCTTGGATTATTGCTGATTGGGATAATTCCCTAGCTAAAAGTTCAGCTTTTCGAGGCAGACATCAGCGTATGCGTTGGTGGCTGAGTACACAAAAGCATATTCCTTTTGATAACCCAGAATCATTTAGCGAGTATGATCAACAAAGAGATTGTTGTCGGGAAAAACTCTCAGATGCACTAATCGAGTCAAGTGTACAAGATGAAGCTGACCGCAATCAGCCACGCTTTTCCAAAGGACTACATACTCCTTTGTTATTGAGAGAAATCAATCCCCATGAGGTTCAACGAAAATGTCCATTATTTCGTACAATGTATAACTATCTTAATGATTTTTGTAGTGCTTCATCACCAATGACTAATAACCAATAACCAATTGTTATACCAAATCCGCTTCTGAGAGTTTTGGCAAGGGTATCGGAGAGGGAGATAACCTTACGCTGCCGCACATATTGAGCAATGAATTGGGAATTAGAAAATTCACCTCTATAAAGCTTATTACTCAGATCTTGCACCTGATATTGAAAACCGGATTTTGAGCAAAATTACAACGAATTCAATAGGGTTTGGTGCTTCTCAAAATCCGGTTTTTTGGATTTTTTGGGCAGGCGTGCAAGATCTCAGTATTACTTAACCATGTCTTCTCTATTTGATACCCTCAATAAAATCAAGCAAACCCAATGATGCAATAGAGCAGTGCGAGCATCTTGCTCGCGTTTGACTTCTAGAGCGTCGGTCAAGTAGATGCTAGAAACAGGGTTTGGAGGTAACGCTATCAACAAAGATCAAGGCTTTGACAAGAGAAACCCGGTTTCTTGACCGGCTCTCTAGCGAGCGAGACGCTCGCACTACTCAAAATCTAAACTACCAAATTAGCTGTGCCGAGTTAGCAGGGGCTGGTGTACCAATCTGGTTAGGAAGCACAGCTGAACAATCAATCCCCATTAACCGTCCCTGAATAGGTTTCTTAAAGTCAAGAATAGCAATTAGGAGACTACAGGAGCACACCTATCCCATTATTCCAATAATAACAAAAAACAAGGAAAATTACAGTAATTGAAGCAGAAAGCCCACTCCTTCTAGGTGTGGGATGAATGCGTAGCACCTTCAGGTGCAGTCTATCTTGTTTTTCTTAGAATTAATATATATTGTGAATTCTTTCACTCTTTATTCATCAACATCACTTCCGCAAAAATAACTAAGTAGGATGTTGTTTTATATCAATATCTATTGGTTTTTGTAAAGTTTTGATAAGCTGACGGTTAATCGCTTGCAATTATCAAGCAGGCTGTACTATATTTTCTTCATCGTCAACAGGTCGAGCCGATGTTGGTTTTAGAAGCTAAGTTAAAAGGTAAGCAATATCAGTACAATTTAATAGATGAAGCTATTAGAACTGCTTTGTTTATTCGTAACAAGGCTCTCAGACATTGGATGGACAACAAAGATGTTGGCAAAAACGACCTCCAAAAACTTTGTGCTGTTTTAGCCAAAGAATTTGAGTTTGCCAAGAAGCTTAACTCTATGGCACGTCAAGCTTCTGCTGATAGAGCCTGGTTGGCAATTAAGCGCTTTTACGACAATTGCAAA
>JAAHGR010000800.1 GCA_010672425.1 Symploca sp. SIO2E6 | reverse complement strand
CCCCATGACCTAAAATCAATATCCTCTATAAATATTGATTTTCCTTGGTCACAAAGATGGTGCGCTAACTTAAAATGCCAGTCTTTACGAGTATCAGAAATCTTTTGGTGTAGTCTAGCTATTTTCACCCTAAAGCGCAATCCAAAAAGCGTGAAACGGTTTTCAGAGTATATTGCGCGATAGACAAATAGAATAGAGCAAAGGCGCGGGTTCAGGTTTCAGGCCGGAGTTCTGGGCGATGCAGCACCCACCACATCGGGAAAGAACTCGAAACCAAGGGCCATGCCGGTGGCACAATTGGGTCAAGCAATTCACGCCGGACCTCAGGTCGCGCCTGTTCAAAGAAGAGAATTTCTTGGTATTATCCTGTCTATCCATATTTAGGGAGATTGGCTCTGTAACTTGAAGATAACGTCTAACATAGGCATCTACAGCGTAGGCAGGGGAACTGATGCTCAGAAAGCTGAAAACTGCAATGAAAGTGATGATGAGATAGCGAATTGATAATAATCGAGGCAACATTAGGTATTGATGATAATTTTGAACTGGGAGTAGCATAGTCAGTAATTCTTTTGGTATCAGCACTTCAGCTATCAGCTTTTTGGCTGACAGCTGAAGTACTGAATGCTCAAGTGCTAACTAAATGATTACCGTAAAGATTTAGGACCGCCCCAAACAGGACCCTTAACTTTGGGCATCAAGAGAATATGACCAGATATAGCATAGAGGTCTTCTTCCGAAAGATTTCTCATCTCTGAAAAGATATCAGCACTCTTGATACTGGGGTGGAATTCACTGAGTTCAATTTCCCCGTCATAGGTAGTGGGATTATTCAGGTAATCTATCAAATTGACAATATTGTCTCGCGGTGGTATAGCTCCGGCTAAGGCATCCGGACCAAGACCCACATTAGGATTGGTTTTAGTGCCACCTTGGGCATGACATTGAGCACAAGTATCCACAAAGAGGCGTTTGCCTATCTTCACTTGTTCCAGGCTAAGTTCAGCTGTGTCCCCTTGTTCATTTAACTTCACCGTGCGGATTTCAGGGGGGATTTCGATTGCCGCTGCAGTGCCAACTGCGAGTTGCAAGGCAAAGAACACAGTGGCTACAGCCAACAATATGAGTCGCTTCATTCTTGATTCTCCTCAAAAATTTGTCTTATTATTGAAGTCTCCCCGCTGTAAACAGACGGGGATTGGTTAAGAGTAAAGTTAACTGGCTAACTCTCGCTCAAGATTTTACCAAGTTTTGGATGCTCAACAAACAAAGAGTTCAGGTGGTAGGTGGCAGATAGCAGGTGATCAATTCCCAATTCCCAATTCCCAATTCCCTATTCCCTGTTCCCAATTCCCAATTCCCTATTCCCTATTCCCAATTCCCAATTCCCTATTCCCTATTCCCTATTCCCTATTCCCTGTTGCCTGTTCCCTCTCCCGAAGGGAGTTGAAACTTGACAGAGTACTAGTTTCTGGTACTGGAACAACAGAAGGCACAACGGGGAAAGGTTGATGCAGGCGAATGAGTTGAGCAAGAGTTTTCTTCAATTGGGTACGGGGCACAATAGCATCAACGAAACCATGCTTTAGCAAATATTCAGAGGTCTGAAAACCTTCTGGCAGCTTTTCTCGGAGAGTTTGTTCAATTACCCGACGTCCAGCAAAAGCAATCATTGCTTTTGGTTCTGCTAGAATAATGTCTCCTAACATAGCGAAGCTAGCAGTAACACCGCCGGTGGTTGGATGAGTCAGTACTGGGATATAAAGCAATTTGGCTTGACGATGGCGTTCGAGTGCTCCTGAGATTTTCGCCATCTGCATCAGACTTAACATTCCCTCTTGCATTCTGGCACCACCAGAGGCACAGACTATGACCACAGGCAGATGTCGCAAGGTTGCGTATTCTAGCAAACGGGTGAGTTTTTCCCCGACCACAGAACCCATGCTGCCACCCATGAAGCGAAAGTCCATCACACCCAAAGCCATGGGCAAACCATCTAGTTGTCCAGTACCAGTTTGCACTGAATCTGTCAGGCAAGTTTTCTCTTGGCTTTCTCGCAGGCGATCCTTATAAGATTTGCGATCGCAAAATTCCAGGGGGTCAGCAGGAAGTAACTGCTCATCTAGGGCAATCCAGGTATTAGGATCAATTAACTGACGGATACGTTCATCACTATTTACTCGTAGATGATGATTGCAATCTAGACAAACCAATTGATTAGCTTTCAAGTCTTTGGTGTACGCCACCACACCACAGGCTGGACATTTTGTCCATAATCCATCCGCAATTTCCCGTTCTCGTTGCTTGTGATTAACCGGTTCTGATTTCTGTCGATTTGCAAACCAATCAAATAAAGACATAAAATTTTTTTATTCCTTAATGTTATCTGATGTCCCAGCTTACTCCTCTTCTGGAGAACTCAACAGGAGTAAAGCTGTCCATTGATAAGAGTGAGTGAACTTGTAACGCTGCGGAACTACCTGCTCCAAAATAGGGAGTGCTCCCTGTGTCAATAATGCGACTGGGGATATCGTGAGCCGCTAGCAACTGCTGCATCAATTCTGCCTCCCAACGGACATGAGTAGTTTTGATCGTTATCCAGGACACAGGTTTATCTTATCAAGCCGGTAGTTTCTTGGGTAAATCATAAAATATTTTAATATCAAAAACCGTGAGATTTGTCAATCAATATTGTCAAGTCTATTTATTTTGCCTACCCTACAAGAGGCGGATGAACCTGCTGGAAGTGGCGACAGCCGTAAGGGTAACTAGGTGTTAGGTGTTAACATAAAGGAGTTAATCATGGAATGGCAGGAAGTTTGCGAAAATAAATATTTAAAAGACTTACCATTTAAAATAGAATTAAATAAATGGGGACAAATAGTAATGAGTCCAGCTAAACCCAAACATTCCATTTGTCAAGGATTAATTACTGATTTATTAAATTCCCTCATTGAGCAAGGCATGGCTTTTCCAGAATGTGCCATTGATACACCGGATAATGTGAAAGTAGCTGATGTTGTTTGGGCTTCGGATGCTAGATTAGATATTATTGAGGAGGAAGATGTAGCTTCAATTGCTCCTGAGATTTGTGTAGAGGTTAAGTCTGCTAGTAACACAATTAAAGAAATGGAGGAAAAAAAAGATTTATATCTTGCAGCCAAAGCCGAAGAAGTTTGGTTGTGTGATCAAACAAGGAGAATGAGATTTTATAATCGACAAGGGGAGTTAGGAGCATCTTTGTTGGTTCCCGATTTTCCTAAGCAGATTGGACGGAGGAAGGGAATTGAGAATTGAGAATTGGGAATTGGGAATTGGGAATTGGGAATTGGGAATTGGGAATTGGGAATTGGGAATTGGGAATTGGGAATTGGGAATTGGGAATTGGGAATTGGGAATTGGGAATTGGGAATTGGG
>JAAHGR010000080.1:8445-18617 GCA_010672425.1 Symploca sp. SIO2E6 | reverse complement strand
CCGTATATCCTGTAATCTAATTTGAATTTTGAATTTTGAATTCGCCGTTAGGCACTTATTAGTAACAGTGCAATTCCACCAATAGTTACCACAACTCCTAAAATTGCTCTAAGACTCACCACTTCACCCATCAAAGCCACTATCGGCAGCACGAATAAAGGACTAGTGGCTAAGAGGGTTTGTGCAATACCAGCAGGGGTGAATTTAAAAGCTGTTTGTTGTAACCAAATTCCCAGATAGGTTCCGATGAAGGCAGTCAGGAAGATAACTCCGAGTGCTTGTCTCAATGGTAAAGATTCTTGCTGAGGACTAACCTTTCGCCGGAACAACCTGGTTAAAACTAGCAGAGTTACTACCCCACCAGCTAAACGCCAGAAAGCAGATAATAGAGGACTAATCGTGGTTTGAGTTAGTACCCCTCGGGAAATTACGGCACCGCTGGCTTGGCTTAGGGCTGCTAGAATACCAAAGATAATACCTTTGAATAGCTGCTCTTCTTTGACCGTTGAACCGGGTACTTGTTCCGTAACCACCCAAGCAATACCGCTAACTGTGACAAAAATGCCACACCAGGAACTGATAGTTAGCTTCTCTTGCAAAAAAATCAGCGCGATGATGGCTACTAAAGGAGGTGCTAAGGTTTCCATCAGTAAGGCGCGGCGGGCCCCAAGGCGATTGATGGCAGCGAAATGAGCCGTATCTCCCACAGCAATACCAATCACACCGCTGAGCAACAGTAGTACACAGGTACTCAGATTCAGGGATTGTAGTGGCTCATTGCTGAAGAGGAGAGTAACCATAATCAGAGCGATCGCAATCACTCCTTTGAGCAAATTTAGTTCTAGGGGAGAATAGGAACGACCTAAACGCCCATAAACTACCGTAGCTACTGCCCACAAAAATGCTCCACTTAAAGCCGCTAGTTCCCCAGGCCAATCCAAATTTCCGATAAACATAGATTATTTTAAGATAAGGGAATGGGAATTGGGAACGGGAAATTGGGAATTGGGAATTGGGAATTGGGAATTGAGCTGATTCCCATGTTCAGATTAGAAAATCTACAATCTAAAATCTAAAACCTAAAATCTAAAATTACCATCAGGATTGATTAGCTTCTGAGGGCTCTACTCTTGGTTGAATATTTGTTTCCAAATAATCTATTCTTTTTCGTTGACTGGATATCCTTTCTATATGTTCATCCAACTGCTTTTCTAACTCGACAATCGTCTTTTTTTGATTTGATATTTTCCATTCTCTCTTCATGATGGTTGGAATGGATACTAATAAGCCCACAACAAAGCCCACAGTAAGGGTTAACAACAGTACCAAGGCCAATGACTCCTCTAATTGCCAAAGACCAAAGGCTATCTTTATTGGTACTGCATTCTGGAGGGCAAATACGATGGCTAATAGAGCGATAATCGAAGCTAAAATCAAAAACAGTCTCATAGAAAAATACACCTAATACCTAACACCTAATACCTAACACCTAAATTTAACACCTCATCATTGATTTTAAGTTAAAATCTAGATATAACAAGGGAAAGCCGTAAAATTTGCCTACAAGATATTCCAAGAGAGAGGTCTTTGATGTCCAAGCAACCAGAAGTCCTGAAACAGACTGAGTTACTCAATCGGCTGGTATTAGATCGCCATACAGCAGAAGAAGTAGGTCGTGTGGTACAATTGCTGTTAGACCCTCCAGCTCACCGCGTAGTGGGCTTAACCTGTAAGTCGGGATTCCTAGGCAGCAAAAAACGATCATTTACTTGGGGACAAATTGAGACTATTGGTAGCGACAGTATTATGATCGACGTTAGTCCGGAGGAAACCCTGAAAGATAAGCAAGAGTCTTGGGATGCGCTGATTGGTCACGAAGTTTGGACAGATGCGGGTAACAAGGTAGGTAAACTAGCGGATTACCTCCTGAATCCCCAAACAGGGGATGTGCTCAATTATCTCTTCTCCTCCAACGGTTGGCGCGGGATGGTGGATGGACTATACTTGCTACCGCCTAAAGCAATTTCTAGTGTTGGCAGTAAGCGTATTATTACCCTCGAAGCCTTGATCCAAAATAGTGAGCGCTATGCTGAAGGACTAAATCAAAGAATTGGTCAAGTTGCCGAGTTGCTGAAGGAAGACTACGAGAAAACTTTGAAGCATGTGGAAACAGTGCGGAACTTACAACAGAATGTCGCTGAACAGGTTAAAGATAAGACTAAAGTGGTAACTGATACCGTTAAGGAAAAAGTCTCGGAAGTGAAAACACAGCTACAAGACGATTCTCAACCTCGTGATTGAGAATTGGGAATTGGGAATTGGGAATTGGGAATTGGGAATTGGGGATTGGGAATTGGGGATTGGGAATTGGGAATTGGGAATTGGGAATTGGGAATTGGGAATTGGGAATTGGGAATTGGGAATTGGGAATTGGGAATTGGGAATTGGGAATTGGGAATTGGGAATTGAGTAGCATTGACTACTCATTACTCATTACTCTCAAGAAACACCGAGGCAGGAGGCAGAAGGCAGGAGGCGAGGGAGGAGGAAGGAAATAGTGTTTCTCTTATTCAATTGGGGCGCCATCTGCTCCTGGGGAGCTCTTGAGAAACTAGAAATGAAAACAGGATGGCTGAATCCTTTGATATGACTAGTTTATAACCTTCTTTTTCGGCGTGAATTGTACGAAATATTTGTAGGGGCGGGTTTAGAGATCTCTTATCGCATTTCACGATAACTTTGGAACAAAACCCGCCCTAGCGATAACCTTGCGGTTGGTTACGTTATATTTGTAGGGGCGGGTTTAGAGATCTCTTATCGCATTTCACGATAACTTTGGAACAAAACCCGCCCTAGCGATAACCTCGCGGTTGGTTACGTTATATTTGTAGGGGCGGGTTTAGAGATCTCTTATCGCATTTCACGATAACTTTGGAACAAAACCCGCCCTAGCGATAACCTTGCGGTTGGTTACGTTATATTTGTAGGGGCGGGTGAGGAGAAAATCTTATCGCATTTATCGATAACTTTGGAACAAAACCCGCCCTAGCGATAACCTCGCGGTTGGTTACGTTAACCCTTATGATACTGACAGGGCGGGAAATGATCCCAATATTCGGGTTAAATGGTCTAGATTATCGCGCTTAACCGCCCCTACAAGATTTGGGATATGTGGGATATTTGTGATATGTGCGGTATTTGGGATATCTGTAACGTGATGAGCGGATATCTTCGATTGCTTTGGGCACCAGCTTGCGCTGATCGCAAGCATCTCGCTTTATACCAAATTCTCTTTATCAATTATGAGTGGAACAGGCATCTTGCCTGTCCTTGAAAATCAGAGTATATAGGTGCGCACATTTTTCCATTTTACAAAAGTAGCACAAAACCAAGGCAAAAGCAACCAATGTAGAATTGGGAATTGGGAATTAGGAATTGGAAAAATTCCGTATTTTCGTAGGGAAGGATTCTTATCTTGAGAAACCCAAACTGCAACCGTTCATGAGAACGACTGGTATATAAGGGTTACACCGACTTGTGCCTAACGCATAGCTTAAACTTGGGGGACTTTTGGAAAAGTGTACTTTATTACAGCGCAAAGCGCTGTATCATGTCCGCCTAATTACTTAGGGTCTGCTGCATAAGTGTGTAAGCTATACCAGACAACGGTTTTAAGCATTTTTGTCCCAGTAGAGTGCAAGGTTTTAGTATTTTTTAGTTCAAAAACCTTGCACAAATGAAATAAATCTCACTTGTTCATCACGGATAATCACCCCTTAAAACTGTTCCCTAATTCCCTATCTTCACTGTTGCCTGTTGCCAGATGAGCTGTTGCCTCCTCTTACCACTAGACTTTTTCGGACTGATTCAGCAGACCCTACTTATAATAAAAACTTCTCCGCGTCCCCGCTTCCCCGCATCCCCGCGTCTGTTGCGTCAGTCCCAATTCACAATTTAAATGCACAACAACTCATTACTCATCTAACAGAAAATGCTTCCCCAAAGCGCCTCGTCACTGGTTCAATCAAAAAGGTTAACACAGACTTTTTCCGGGTGACAATTTCTCCGGTAGCTGCCATACCAGGTACTAAGCCCACTTGCTTGTCCCCAACTTTCAGGAATTGTTGCTTAAGTTTAATTGTGGTTGAAAATACTAATCCTAAATCTTCATCAACTGTGGAATTGGGACTAATTTTCAGAACCTCACCTTCAATGGTGCCAAACTCTTGGAAAGGGAAAGTGGTTAGTTTTACCTTCGTTTTTTGCCCTGGTCTAATAAAACCAATATCCCGATTGAGAACTTTGACTTCGAGAAGTAATTCTTCTCCTTCAGGTAATATGGAAAGTAAATCCTCTCCTGCTTGTACAGGCCCCTGAGTTGCTTTAATATCATAAACAGTGCCTGCAAAGGGAGCTTTAACTGTTTGTAATTTTTCCTCTTCTTTTGCTTGTTGCAAATTTCCTTTTACAGTAGTTTGTTCTTCTTTGCGTTTATTCAGCTCTGTCAAAACTTCACTTTGGCGAGTAGATTGCAGACGGTTAGCTTCAGCTTGGGCTCTTTGATAAGCTTTTTGAGCCTGTTCAATTTTCTCTCCTTGGGCGACTATTTCCTGTTCGATAGTGGCGACGCGATCCTGAGCTTCGGTAACTTTATTCTGAGCATTGGTGATGTTGTCTCTGGATCTAGTAACTTCATCGTTGGCCTTAATTAATTCTGCCTCACCTCTAGCAACTTTTTCCTGAGCATCCAAATAATCTAGCTGTGGTACCGCACCAGGTTCTAATAATTTTTCGATACTCTTTTCCCTTTCCCTGGCTAAACTGAGGTTTTCCTCTGCTTTCGGCACTAGCTTCTCCGCATTAAGTAAGTTACTGCCAGCGTTATCTAAGTTGACCTGAGCATTGCTGAGACTGATGGTTGCATTACTTAAATTCTCTTTGAGGCGTACTCCTTCTACCTCTGCTTGCCGGAGTGCCGCTTGTTGCCTCTCTACTTCAGCAATTGCTGCACGGCGCTGTAACTCAAACGCTTGCAGGCGAGAGGTTAACAGCTGATTTTGTAGGTTTCCTTCTCCACCTGTAGAAGTTTCGCCACTACGCTCTGCTTCCAAACGACGAATATCTTCTTCGATAAGTTGGGCAGATTCAGTTAATTTATTCACCTCTGCTTGAGAGCGGGAGCCATCGCGCACCAAGAGAATTTCCCCCGACTTCACATCTTCCCCAGCTTCTACTGTTACTTCCTGAATAATGCCGTTACTGAGGGCGCGTACTGGTCTTAACCTTTCTGAGGGGATAATCTTACCTGGTGCTTTGGCTACTTCCTCTACTTCACTAAAATAAGCCCAAGCGATCGCACTGAGGAAAATCAGGCTAATGCTTGCTGCCAAGAGGCGGATATAGAGAGGGGGCAATTCTTTTACTGCTTGGCCTAGTTCATAGGAAAGGTATTCTTCACTATTGGCAAATTGTTCTCTAGTTTGGCGGGCTTGGGCAGGGGAAGCAGCGAGGGGAGATTTCATGCTCAAGTATATCTAGCAATTAACACATAATTATCATACCTTCTATACCGTAAGAAGTATTTTTTTTATAGGGAGTAGGGAGCACCATTCTCGATAACCCGCAAGGGGTTTAAACCCCTTGCTAATAGCTAAAGTCGTCTAAAGACGACTGGGTAGAGGTTTCAGTCCACAAAGCGTGGACTTGAGCTATTAGCCGGTGAGTTTAAACTCTGGGCGGGTTTTGGGTTTTTTTAAGAATGGTGCAAGATCTGAGGTGAAACGGAGTGAAACCCAACACAGAACAGAAGGAGTGTTGGGTTACGCTATCGCTCTACCCAACCTACTTATTCTACATCCAACCCCTAAATGTAAAGTTTTGTAACTTTATCCGGTTATAGCCCATAATTAATGTTAACTTTTTTGAATCTAGCTTAAAGTTCATCCTTAAGATAGATAACCCTACCTGGGCTTTAAAAAATTATGCCCAATGGTACTTGTCAAAATCTGTAGTCAAAGGTACAATTCTTATATCGCAACCGCGAGCTCCCGAATTGTCTAACTAAAAGAATTAACAGATATTTTTTCGATGGGAGCGAAGCAACTGACTGCTATGGTGCAGCCAATATTTTGGTGAAAGGTAAGCTCACAGCTAAAGACTTCTTTAGCTATGGGTAGAGCATCCTTTAAATGTACCGCAGCGAAAAATGATTTAACAAGTTTTATCTCAATAACATTCTAAGTTTTCGTGAGGAGCGCGGTTTGAACCTGCTCCCAAGGATTCTTGCAGCAAAATTTCCCTCTGGCTCTCAAGTGGGGAGAACTTCCTCACGGTTATATATCCATACCAAATTATACCCATCATTATGGAGGTTAAAAATTAACTATGGCTATTAGAGAAAAAAAACCCCTAGATACTAAGCCTCAGTCTTTCGCCGCCTCATCGCCTCTTAATGCTAGTAGTGCTAATGCAGTAACATCATTCAATCGTAGTAGTAGTACTCAACCTGATTTAGTAGTGCAGTCACAGTCTGCACCCACCTCTGCCAAGGCTGGTAGCAGGATTCGTCTGACTGGTTATGTCAAGAACCAAGGTAGTTCCACCGCTACTTCCAGTTACCTGAAATATTACCTCTCTACAGATACTAGTTTGAGTTCTAATGATACTTACTTAGGACAGGACTATGTTCGTCGTTTAAGATCTGGCAGAAGTAGTTACGAATCTCACTACGCCAGGCTTTCTTCTAATCTCCAGAGTGGAAATTACTATCTGTTGTGGAAGGCTGATGCTACAGGCAGGGTAGCCGAAGGCAATGAGTCTAATAATGTTGGTTATCGCAGTATCAACATTACAGGTAATTCAGGTACTTCTACACCTGATTTAGTAGTGCAGTCACAGTCTGCACCCACCTCTGCTCAAGCTGGTAGCAGGATTCGTCTGAGTGGTTATGTCAAGAACCAAGGTAGTGCCACTGCAACTTCCAGTTACCTGAAATATTACCTCTCTACAGATACTAGTTTGAGTTCTAGTGATACTTACTTAGGACAGGACTATGTTCGTCGTTTAAGATCTGGCAGAAGTAGTTACGAATCTCACTACGCCAGGCTTTCTTCGAGTCTCCAGAGTGGAAATTACTATCTGTTGTGGCAAGCCGATAGTACAGGCAGGGTAGCTGAAGGCAATGAGTCTAATAATGTTGGTTATCGCAGTATTAACATTACAGATGCTCCTAAACCTGACTTAGTAGTGCAATCCCAATCTGCACCTACCTCTGCCCAAGCTGGTAGCACGATTCGTCTGACTGGTTATGTCAAGAACCAAGGTAGTGCCACCGCCACTTCCAGTTACCTGAAATATTACCTCTCTACAGATACTAGTTTGAGTTCTAATGATACTTACTTAGGACAGGACTATGTTCGTCGTTTAAGTTCTGGCAGAAGTAGTTACGAATCTCACTACGCTAAGCTTTCTTCAACTCTTCGGAGTGGAAATTACTATCTGTTGTGGCAAGCCGATAGTACAGGCAGGGTAACTGAAGGCAATGAGTCTAATAATGTTGGTTATCGCAGTATCAATATTACAGGTGCTCCTCAGCCAGACCTAATTATTCAGAATCAATCAGCAGCAAGTAGTGTTACCGCAGGTAGTACTTTAAATATCACTTACTCATTAAAGAACCAAGGTAATGCTAATGCGAGTGGCAACTACACCAAGTTTTATCTCTCCACCGATGCCACCTATAGTTCCAACGACATTGAATTAGGCTCTGATGACATTTCTAGTTTGAGTGCAGGTAGTACTCTCAACCGTTCCAAATCCCTGTCCATTAGTTCCAGTATCACCGCCGGGAACTACTACCTACTCTGGAGGGCTGATGCTAACAGTAATGTCTCTGAAAGCAATGAGAACAATAACGTTGTCTCTAAATACATCACCGTCAATAGTGCCCAGCCAGACCTAATTATTCAGAACCAATCAGCCGCTAGTAGTGTTACCGCAGGTAGTACTTTAAATATCACTTACTCATTAAAGAACCAAGGTAATGCTAATGCGAGTGCCAACTACACCAAGTTTTATCTCTCCACCGATGCCACCTATAGTTCCAACGACATTGAATTAGGTGACGATTACATTTCTAGTATAAGTACAGGTAGTACTCTGAACCGTTCCAAATCCCTGTCCATTAGTTCCAGTATCACCGCCGGGAACTACTACCTAATCTGGAGGGCTGATGCCAACGGTTCTGTTTCTGAAAGCAATGAATCGAATAATGTGGCTTACAGAACTATTACCATCACCTCACCAACCATCACTGATCCGACTGTAAGCTATGGTACAACCTCTGGAAATCAGGGAATTGATGCACTCTTACCCTCTTATGTGCCTTATTGGAATACAAGTAACAATGGTGGAGTAATTACCTATAGTTTCTTGAGTAATTCTGCAGCAAGTTCTTATTACGGAAGTCAACAAGTTTCAGAGGTTAGTAATGCAGTTAAAATAAACGTTAGGAATATATTTAACTCTCTAACATCTTTCCTGGATGTTTCTTTTGTCGAAGTTGCTGATACCGCCAGTAGCTATGGAGTATTACGTTACATGTACTCCAGTGGTCCTAGCTATGCCTATGCTTATTATCCTAGTTCTAGTGCTTTAGGTGGCGATATTCACCTCAATGAAGATTACGAAAGCGACTCTTACAATGCCTTCTCTGGAGATCCTGGTAAACACGGTTATATGACCCTAATTCACGAGACTTTCCACGCTCTCGGTTTGAAACATCCAGGAAACTACAATGGTAGCGGCACTGGCAGTGGCCCATTTTTACCGGGTGGAGAGGATAATACCACCAATACTGTCATGACTTATAACTTTGCTGGTAACTCTGCTGTTACGGCAATGCCTTATGATATCAGGGCTTTACAATATTTGTACGGTGCTAAGAACCACAATGACAGTACTACCACTTATGCATTTTCAAGTGTTTATGGTTACAGCGTGGGTGGAGATTTCTTTGGCAGTAATAGCAGCGCCAGGAAACAAACTCTCTGGGATAGCAACGGCATCGATACCCTAGACTTCTCCAATCTTGCCATCAATACCAGTTATCGTTTTGACATTAATCAAGGAGGTATGATCACTACCCAGTCAGCTTATAACGGTACAAGCTATACAGCACGGGGAGAAGGTGGTACTTACACTACCTCCACTTATGGTACAGCGATCGCTTACAATACAGTCATCGAAAATTTACTCGCTTCCAAAGCTAGTGACTACATTATTGCCAATGATGCAGCTAATACCTTTAGTGGTTATACCCTAGGAACTCATACTGGTAGTGACATTTATGAGTCTACTAGTTCCTCAGATGTCCTCAATTTATCCAGTTACAGCTTGTCCGACATTGCAGCAAATATTAGTGGCAGTAACGTAACTTTTAGCTTGGGTTCTGGTTCCTACGGTTCGATCCAAGTTAAAGATTACTACGGTGCCAAGGGTTCAATGAAGTTTCTCATTGGTGGCAACTACTACACCTATAGTTCCTCTGGGAATTGGCAGTTAACTTCAGCTCCTGCTACTATCGCTACTAGTAATCACAATACGAGTAATACCACTCAGGGACTCACTGCCACTAATCTAGGAAATACTAATTCGTCTCATCAGGATACTTTAATTGCTGCTCGTTGCGAATGTGCTGTTTGTTCTGCTGTTCCCAAAGGGCTTAACCTATTGGGAAATACTAGCTTAGCTGAAGTTATAGGAGTGTAATTTTTCCGTAACTTAATCTACGTAGCGCACCGTGACTCTGGCATTGAGTCTCGGTGCGTTACAAAAAGCATCGCGCAAAGCCCACTAGCGAAGCGCTGACGGGGTGACAACTATAGCTACAACCTTTGTTTAGTAATGATTGCAGCTTCCTAGCCAACGTAACTAACCGCGAGGTTATCGCTTGGGCGGGTTTTGTACAACAGTTATCGTGAAATGCGATGAGATATTCTCCTCACCCGCCCCTACAAATATAACGTAACCAACGGCTAGGTTATCCCTTGGGCGGGTTTTGTACAACAGTTATCGTGAAATGCGATGAGATATTCTCCTCACCCGCCCCTACAAATATAACGTAACCAACGGCTAGGCTATCCCTTGGGCGGGTTTTGTACAACAGTTATCGT
>JAAHGR010000080.1:0-8435 GCA_010672425.1 Symploca sp. SIO2E6 | reverse complement strand
CTTGGGCGGGTTTTGTACAACAGTTATCGTGAAATGCGATGAGATATTCTCCTCACCCGCCCCTACAAATATAACGTAACCAACGGCTAGGCTATCCCTTGGGCGGGTTTTGTACAACAGTTATCGTGAAATGCGATAAGATATCTCTAAACCCGCCCCTACGAAAATACGGAATTTTTCCAATTCCTAATTCCTAATTCCCAATTCCCAATTCCCAATTCTACATTGGTTGCTTTTGCCAAGGTATATGTGCTATTGTTGTAAAGTGGAAAAATGTGCGCACCTATATACTCTGATTTTCAAGGACAGGCAAGATGCCTGTTCCACTCATAATTGATAAAGAGAATTTGCTATAAAGCGAGATGCTTGCGATCAGCTTCGCTGGAGCTGAAAGCAATCGCAAAATATCCGCTCATCACATTACAGATATCCCACATACCGCAAATATCGCAAATATCCCACATATCACCCATCTTGTAGGGGCGGGTAATGGGACAATCTAGACCATTTAACCCAAATATTGGGATCATTTCCCGCCCTGTCGATATCCTTTATTGTCACCCCGTCAGCTCTCAAACAACTAATCAAATTGCTGCCTCATCCTCAAGCACAAGTTCTAGCAGTCAATCATTCCTAAATCCAAAACTCTGGTCACAATTCTCGCAGTACCAACGGAATAATATCGGAAGCAGTGGCTTTGGTCGTGATGAGATCCAAGCTGAGGATGCGTCTCAAAAACGTAAACAACAGCTACAAGAATATTGGCAATGGCTCAAAACTCAAAACTCTCAAGTAGCTTAAGGTGATGTCTGGCATAGCTGACCTCGGCTAGGGTGTCTGACCCCTCCCCAAACCCCTCTCCTCTTAGGGGAGGGGCTTTCCGGCTCCCCCTTCCGTGAATAAAAAGTTTCATCCTCTGTTATCCCTCCTTACAGGGGGGATAAAGGGGGGTGGGAAGGGGGTTGGGGGGTTAGGTCAACAATAATCTTCAATTGCTTGACTTTTTTAATATGTTTATACAGTATTTATATCCCTTGCTAATTACTCTTCTCCTACCTTTGCTATTAGGATGTGCCACAACTACACCTATGAGTCTCCCTGCACCAACAACAATGAATTCCTCTAATTCTTCCGTTTTACAGCAACAAGACCAAAGAATTACAGGCTTGGTAACCAAAGTAACTGGTAATCAAATGCCCACAGTAGGGGAAAATGATTCTAGGAATCAACCTCAACCTATACAAACCAAAGTGTGGATATTTTCTGGCCAAATTACTGCTCAAGGTACTAGGTGGCCTCGAGAACAAGCCCGTCAACATAGCAATTTAGTGGGATGGATAACAACCAATACAAATGGTAGTTTTTCTGTTGGCTTGCCTCCTGGAGAATATACTATTTTCATCGAAGATGGCACTGACTTGTATCTAAACTCTTTTCTAGGTAATGGAAATTATGAGTCAGTAGAGGTAACTGAGGGAGAAATTACGGAAATAAATATAGTTAATACAGAAGAGGCTACCTTTTAGAGATGGTAATATGTGGAATAAAGTAGTGCGTGCGCACTACTGGCGCTACACAGCTAAAAATGTAGGTTGGGTCGAGGCAACGAGACCCAACGTTCAGTTGTTGTATGAGGTCAGACGCGAGCAATATTAACGTCAGACGTGAGCAAGATGCTCGCACTACATATTCTTTTTGCTATTATTGTGAATAATGGAAAAAGTTAGGGCGCAAGCATTGCGCCCCTACTGGCGTGACACAGCTAAAATGAGGGAATAAGTAGGTTGGGTGAAGCGGTAGCGCAACCCAACAATGGAGAAGGTTTAGTTGGGTTTCACTTCTCCTTCGACCGACGCCACACGAATGTTACACCCAACCTACATCTTTAGGTGTGCCACGCCACTAATCCGATTTAACCAGGTCGGTAGGGACTTCGATAGTGCAGTCAATGCTCTGGCGATCGCGCAAATGTTTACAACTAATCCGATTTAACCCAGTCGGTAGGGGCTTATTTTAGCAAGTAACCAGAATTAGAGAACTGTTTACAACTAATCCGATTTAACCCAGTCGGTAGGGCTGTAATTGAGATTGGTCGTCAGGGTTCATTCGTTTACAACTAATCCGATTTAACCCAGTCGGTAGGGTGGACTCGAATCCCAACTTGGAGAGCGAAGTCATAGTTTACAACTAATCCGATTTAACCCAGTCGGTAGGGCTGAAGGAATAACTTCTAAGGCTTTAGTCCAGTCAAGTTTACAACTAATCCGATTTAACCCAGTCGGTAGGGAGCTCGTCTGAGGGGCTTTACCCAGTAAGGGTTTCAGCCGCCAAATCGACGCATCTCCAATTATAGTAACATATCCTGTCCAAAATTGACAAAAACACATGCCTCAAACTCTTTCCCTGTAAGGCATCGACGCATCTCAACGAAGGAATCAGGGTTTCAGGGATTTGCCGAGATGCGTCGATTCGGGGCTGGAAATTGCCCTCAAACCTAGACAGCATAATACTTTGAGATAAGGCAGAAGACATAAGGTAGGAGGTAGAAGGAAGTAGGAAATAATACAATACTGCTCGGTTAAGGAAAGGAAGACAAGGAGGACAAGGGAGATAAGCTAAAACGCATTTTAAATGCGTTTTAGCAAGGCAACAGGCAACAGCTCATCTGGCAACAGGCGACTGGAATCTATCTTTTTTATTTGATTTCACCAATATACAATTTAAATGCGCGACAGCTTAATAATCGTAGAGAATGCAATCGTGAGGCTACACAGCTTTCAATACTGCTCGCTTTCGGAGAAAGGAGACAAACTAATACTACTTACTAATCACTCACTTGCTCATTACTTCTGAGCCACTGCCTCAAATCCTCCTCACTCTCGAAATCAAATAGCATCTCACCCAACGCTTCCAAAGATGTCAGGGATAAAAGATAAAATCCAAGATGCCAATGGTATATACAGAGGACAATTTATAATCCCACTTCCCTTTGACGGCCTGTTACTGAATAGGAAAGGTGGCATAATAAACGCTCCGGTCTTTAAAATAGTTTTGTTTAGCCTTTTGAATCTCGACGATAAACTTTTCTCCGGTTGTGCTTTCACAATAAATGTCGAAGACGGCTTTGCGATCCAGGGGAGTATTGCCCAGATTCTCATTGTTTCTACTGCAACCAACCAGCCCAAGATTTAACCTTTCGTAGGGGCGCACCGACGTGCGCCCTAAGACTTGCGACTAGAACAACTGAAGACGGGTATAATTAAATCGAAGCCAGTAGCCATAGATAGACTTTAATGTAGTTAAATCGTAACTGTTCAGGTAAAATACTAACTAGAACAGTAAAACCACTCACCAATATGATAGACAAACATATTCGCTTTGATTGGGCAATTAAAAAACTGCTACGGGATAAGGCTAACTACGTCGTCTTAGAAGGATTTTTAAGCGAGTTATTACACCAGGATCTCGCCATCAAAACTCTTCTCGAAAGTGAAGCGAATCAACAAACCAAAGATGATAAATATAACCAAGTAGATGTCTTAGCAGAAACTGAGGATGGGGAGTTAATCTTGATTGAAGTGCAAAACGACTCCCAGCATGATTATTTTCATCGGATGCTCTATGGTACTTCTACCTTAGTCACCGAGTATTTAAAACAAGGTCAAGAATACGGAGAGATTAAGAAAATTTACTCGATTAATATCATTTATTTTAACCTAGGTGAAGGAGAAGATTATCTTTATCGTGGTCGCTTAGAGTTTGTTGGCGTTAATCTGGGAGATATCCTGCAACCGACGAAAACTCAGGAAATAAAATATAAAATCCAAGCAGTAGCAGACATATATCCAGAGTACTACTTGCTCAAAGTGAGAAATTTCAATGATGTTACCAACAGTGGCTTAGAAGAATGGCTCTATTTCCTCAAAAATAGCGAGATTAAAGAGGAATTTGCGGCTAAAGGTATGACAGAAGCGAAGGAAACTCTGCGCTTCAATAACTTATCAGCAGAAGAAAGAGCAGCTTATAACCGTTACCTGAAGGAAAAGAGAGATGAAGCCAGTAAACTGAGTACTCAAGAGTTTGAGACACAGCTAAAAATTGAACAGGCAGAAATTAGAGGTAAGGAAAAAGGTCAAAGAAACTTGCTACTGCGGCAACTTGAGAGTCGTTTTGGCGAAATGAGTGCCTCTGTTATGGCGAAAATAGAAGAGTTAACTGCTCAGGATTTAGAACGTTTAGGAGAGGCAATGTGGGACTTTAACAGCAGCGAAGATTTACGCAACTGGCTACAGGAAAACTTTACCTGAGTTCGGAGTTAGTAAATAATCAGGGATACGTAGCATTTATGAAACTTTTGTTAACTAAACATTGGCTTGTTGTAATCGATAAAGAGACGAATACACACCCTCCTTTCTCAATAACTCTTCATGAGTACCCTGTTCCAAAATAACTCCATTCTCCATTACCAAAATTAAATCAGCTTTCTTCAAAGTAGCAAAACGATGAGCAATGAAAAATACTGTGCGGTTTCTCGCTGCCACCTTGAGGTTATTGATTACCTGTTTCTCAGTTTCAGAGTCTAAAGCATTGGTAGCTTCATCTAAAATTAAAATCGGTGCATTGGAAAGGAAAAGTCGCGCTTCATCAGGAGACTTTAATTGCGGCTCGTTGCGAATGTGCTGTTTGTTCTGCTGTTCCCAAAGGGCTTAACCTATTGGGAAATACTAGCTTAGCTGAAGTTGTGGGAGTGTAAGGTCCGTAGGTTGAGGGCGCACGTCGGTGCGCCCCTACAATTTCCCCATTCTTATAGCTATTAGGTGCAAGATCTCAGTCATACCTTTACAAATGACCAATAACGACCTTTATTAGTATAGTAAATATACTCAGCTTCACGACCGATTTCATGGGCAAGAGCCTGGATACTAAGTTGCTTGAGTAAATCGATGGTAATCGGTCGTTTATTGCTCCAGAATATCATAGAATTGAAAAACACCCTAGCAACAGAATAATTGAGTAATTCTGCAATAAAATTTGCTTCTTCTTCGGAGGAGCATGGCACAAAGTAAACCGTATCATCAAAGATGACGGGACGATTGTTGATGCTAGGAACCACCTGAAAATTAAGCTTCTTATAAAAGCCCGATATGGCTACTTTCCAAGGATAAAACGTGTAATTGCCAACACCAAAAATCGAAAATTCTGGACATTTTTTGTATACTGAGCTACTGCGTTTTTCTAGAGCAGCAGCATTTTCTTGTAAGTAGCGCCAGGTTTGGGGTGCTTGCTCCTGAATCTTATTTGTCTCCTCTCCGATATATTGCTGTGTAATCAACACATACTTTCGACAATCACCTACTCTTCCATTGGCCACATCAGAACTTTTCAACAAAGGATAAATATAGTCATCTTCTAGGGAGACTATTACACCATTGCCGTTCTGATAGGCCCCACCAATCTTAACTAGTTCCATCACTTTAGCACAATCATGCTTAATACCAGAACGCCAGATATAGTTTTGATCTGCTCCCCGTAAGTGCTGCCATTTTTGGTAATTTACTAAATCAGCGATGACTCTGCCGTCATAGTAGTTAATCGTCTCTGATGGTTTTTGGTCGGACAAATGTTCAAAACAGTAACAAGTTTTGGGCTTGATATCTCCAATTTTGATGATCAATAAGCAAGCATCCACAGTGGCATCGAAATATTTAAGGGCATCAATTTTATAAATCCTGGCTTCTTGGATAAAATTGTCCTGTTTCCAAGCATAAAAAAGCACTTTCCGAGCTACAGCAGTTTTACATAACATGGCCACAATACCTCTTCGTCCTTGCAACCATTTAAGATGCTCTAGAAGCATCCACTCTGAAATATCAAAATTACTCTTACCAGTTAGTGCACCTAAACCTTTTATTTTCTGGAAATTAGACTTAATAGGAAGATTAGAGCTGTTTAACCTTCCTAGTTCTGCACTAGTTACCCAAGGAGGATTACCAATAATTAAAATTGGTTCAGGTAAGCCATGTAAGATGCCAAGCCAATCCACATCAAAGAAACTGGCACAAATAGTCTTGATTGGAACCGTAACATGTTGGGTGATGATTTTTTTTTGTAGTATATCTAAATGCGCTTGCTTAATATCAACCCCAATAAACTGACTACTGTTAGCAAAAAAATTAACCGCAGCCAAGATAAAGGCTCCTTGACCACAACTTGGTTCAATAACTGATTGGGGTTGAATATCAAGAGCTCTCAATGTTTGTGTAACTTGCTGAGCTAGGTAATCAGGAGTCTGGAAATCACCAAATTCACTTATCTGTTTGTTGTTTTGTAATGCCATAATTCTTATCGAACGCGATGGAGACCCGGAACATCTCCAGATCTTTGTATGACTCTGCTGTATTGAAGCCTCCACTGTAAAGCGTTAGATATAGTGAGATAACCTTGCTCTGGTGGGGTGTTCAAGATCGTAAGTGTATGCTTGGCTTAAATATGCCATAAATTTGTGTTCGAGGTATGTGCCTATCGCCTTTCCGTCTGTGACACCGTACAGTGACGGTTCATCATAAGTACTCTCAATCTCTGCAAATTTGGCTGCTTCATCTAAAATAATGTTGATTGTTAATTCCGGCTTCACAATATCTCAATTCATTGATAAATTTAATCACGCGATCGCCTTCGGTATCGGCGAAGCTAATCGCTAATCCCAAAGTGTACGATAGTGCAAGCTTACTCTGCAAGCAGAACTCCTGCCCTACGGTTTGCGATCGCGTTTTCTGGGAAATGTGTTATTGGTTGTAATTTCCCCGGTTTTTTGTTATTATCTAAATAATGGAATAAGTGTGCGCCTATAAGCTATAGACCAGGAAGCTAACCTCTGAAAAAGTCTGCTAGCTACAAGATTGGATAGATTTCTTCCTCATCGTTTTTACTGTACCTCGTAACAGCGGGAAACGCTGTAAGGAGTAAAACCATGCGCTCACATATCCCAGGGCGGGTTTTGCACTGACAGTTTTTGGTAAAATGGGGTAGGCTGTACCTAAACCCGCCCCTACGAAGGGTGTCGATATTGGAAAATTCGATAACAATCAAAAAATCCCGTGTATTCGTAGGGGCGGGTTTAGGAATACCTTATCGAATTCAACGACAACCATTGTACAAAACCCGCCCTGTCGATAACCTTGCGGATGATTGAATTAACCTAGGATGTGATATCGGCAAATCCGATAAGGAGCAAAAAATCCCATCTATTCGTAGGGGCTGGTTTAGCGATACCTTAACGCATTCAACAACAACCATTGTACAAAACCCGCCCTGTCGATTAAAGACATATAGGTATTAGGTGTTCAGCGAAAAAAAGTTAAATTGTCTAGCCAGTTGTGACCATGTTTTCCAATGGAAAAACTACTATACTCAAACTCTATCCCTGTAAGGCATCGACGTATCTCAACGAAGGAATCAGGGTTTGGTGCGATTTGCCGAGATGCGTCGATTCGGAGTTAAAAATTGCCCTCAAACCTAGACAGCATAATACTTTGAGAGGAGGTAGAAGACAGAAGGCAGGAGGCAGAGGGCAGAAGGCAGGAGGCTGTTAGGATCAACACCGAGTTCTAAAAGGCGAGCAAGTAGTTGTTGATTTTTCTTACGTTCCGCCTCTAATGCCATTTGAGTTTGTTCTTTTGCTGCCCGTTCCCGTTCTTTTTCAGCCTGTTCCCGTTCTTTTTCAGCCTGTTCCCGTTCTTTTGCTGCCCGTTCCCGTTCTTTTGCTGCCCGTTCCCGTTCTTTTTCAGCCTGTTCCCGTTCTTTTGCTGCCCGTTCCCGTTCTTTTGCTGCCCGTTCCCGTTCTTTTTCTGCCCGTTCCCGTTCTTTTTCTGCCCGTTCATGATCGCGTTGCTCGACAATCTCGACATAAGAAACAAAACGCTCTCCATTGGGATGAAATAATACCAATTCTCCCTCATTTGTGCTAAATGTTATCCCCAAACGCGGACTCCTCCAACCTTCCATAGTCGGGATTGCAATTAAGGTTTCTCCCTTTCGCTGCCAGCCTTGTAAGCGATTCTTTTTCGGGTCGTATAAGTAATATTCCTCTATACCATGCTGTTGATAAAATTTCTTCTTTTTCTCCATCTCCTGTTTCTTATTGCCCGGAGAAAGGATTTCAAACGCTACTTGCGGTGGTATATTGTCTTCGAGCCATTGCTGGTAAGACCCCCGTTCCCTTTTCGGTCTGCCGAAGACTACCATCACATCCGGTGCCTGTCTTTGGGGTTCTTCGAGTTTTTGGATTTGCTCTGGGCTCAGTTGCACTGGATACCAGAATAAATCCGCAGCAATAAAGACATCGGCTCTGTCTTTAAAGAGAGCATCGAGACCCCCTTTTATGGTAAAAATATATCGTAATTGGGTGGTATTATCGGCCAAGGGTTTACCGTCAC
>JAAHGR010000008.1 GCA_010672425.1 Symploca sp. SIO2E6 | reverse complement strand
CCTCCACCAACCGTAATAGAGGCAAAGCTTGGTTGTAGAATTCCAAAGCTTTTTGCTTTTCTCCTAATGAGCCGTAGACAGCGCCAATATTATTGAGAGTAGTGGCTTCCCCTCCTCGATCCCCCACTGCCTGAAATAGAGGCAAAGCTTGGTTGAAGAATTCCAAAGCTTTTTGCTTTTCTCCTAAATCATAGTAGACTTTGCCAATATTAGAGAGAGTAGTGGCTTCCCCCCCTCGATCCCCAACCGCCCGTGCTAGGGACAGGGATTGGTTGTAGAACTCTAAGGCTTTTTCCTTTTCTCCTAAATCAGAGTAGACTAAGCCAATATTAGTGAGAGTAGTAGCTTCCCCCCCTCGATCCCCAACCGCCCGTCTTAGAGGCAAAGCTTGGTTGTAGAATTGCAAGGCTTTCTGCTTTTCTCCTAATGAGTCGTAGACTCCGCCAATATTATTGAGAGTATTGGCTTCCCCTCGTCGATCCCCAACCGCCCGATATAGGGGCAAAGCTTGGTTGTAGAATTGCAAGGCTTTCTGCTTTTCTCCTAAATCAGAGTAGACTTTGCCAAGATTATTGAGAGTATTGGCTTCCCCTCCTCGATCCTCCACCACCCGATATAGGAGCAAAGCTTGGTTTAAGAATTGCAAGGCTTTCTGCTTTTCTCCTAATGAGTCGTAGACTCCGCCAATATTATTGAGAGTAGTGGCTTCCCCTCCTCGATCCCCCACCGCCCGTCTTAGGGGCAAAGCTTGGTTATAGAATTGCAAGGCTTTCTGCTTTTCTCCTAATGAGTCGTAGACTCCGCCAATATTAGAGAGAGTAGCAGCTTCCCCCCCTCGATCCCCCACCGCCCGATATAGGGGCAAAGCTTGGTTGAAGAATTCCAAAGCTTTTTGCTTTTCTCCTAAATCATAGTAGACTTTGCCAATATTAGAGAGAGTAGCAGCTTCCCCCCCTCGATCCCCCACCGCCCGTAATAGGGGCAAAGCTTGGTTGAAGAATTGCAAGGCTTTCTGCTTTTCTCCTAAATCAGAGTAGACTTTGCCAAGATTAGAGAGAGTAGTGGCTTCCCCTCCTCGATCCCCCACTGTTCGAAATAGGGGCAAAGCTTGGTTATAGAATTGCAAGGCTTTCTGCTTTTCTCCTAAATCAGAGTAGACTAAGCCAAGATTAGAGAGAGTAGCAGCTTCCCCCCCTCGATCCCCCACCGCCCGTCTTAGGGGCAAAGCTTGGTTATAGAATTGCAAGGCTTTCTGCTTTTCTCCTAAATCAGAGTAGACTAAGCCAAGATTATTGAGAGTAGTAGCTTCCCCTCCTCGATCCTCCACCGCCCGTAATAGGGGCAAAGCTTGGTTTAAGAATTCCAAAGCTTTCTGCTTTTCTCCTAAATCAGAGTAGACTAAGCCAAGATTATTGAGAGTAGTAGCTTCCCCTCTTCGATCCCCCACTGCTCGAAATAGGGGCAAAGCTTGGTTTAAGAATTCCAAAGCTTTCTGCTTTTCTCCTAATGAGTCGTAGACTCCGCCAAGATTATTGAGAGTAGTGGCTTTCCCCCCTAGATCCCCCACTGCTCGAAATAGGGGCAAAGCTTGGTTGTAGAATTCCAAAGCTGTCTGCTTTTCTCCTAAATCATTGTAGACTCTGCCCAGAGCAAGGATAGATAAGGCTTCTAAGCCTTTTTCACCTGCTTGACGATAGAGGATAGCAGCTTGTTCAAATTTAGGAATTGCCTGTCGCAGAGATTCTGCTGTTCCTTGCTTTATTAGCTGCAGTCCCTCAACAAGGGCTTGTCCCGCCGCAGTAGTATTAGCTTCAGTAGAAGCATCATCCAGCTGTTGTGCCATCTGCACTGCGCTACTACCATTAGCCTCACTTGCTCTGACAATACCTATCCCAATATCTGAAAAGAACACAAAACTCATCAATAAAACGAAACTAGGAAGCTTGTTCCAGAATATCCATTGGTATTTGAGACGATTACTCATCATGTCCTGAGTTGAAGAGAATATTTAGGTGGCTATGATACTTATCAGCAATTTCCTTACCTTTTACGTGTTGGGTTTCGCTTTTGGCTGTTCCTTAAGATTTTTGTCAAAAGGGGTAACAATGCTACACCCAACCTACAGCTTAAGTTCCTTTACCTTTTACGTATTGGGTTTCGCTTTTGGTCGTTCCTTGAGATTTTTGTTAAAAGAGGTAACAACGCTACACCCAACCTACAGCTTAAGTTCCCTTGCCCTTTACGCAAGCCGAGAAATTATCGAAAAGCCGGTTATTACTTATTACTCTTCAGAAAATAGAAATGGCAACAGGATGGTCGAATCCTTTGATATGACTAGTTTCTAACTTCTTTTTAGGCAATGAAAACTCTTCTTCCTCCTGCCTCCTGCCTCCTGCCTCCTGCCTTCTAACGCTTATTACTTATTACTTATTCAGCAAACCCTACATAGGGCTTGCCTCATCAAGTCGTAATTTTCGGGTTGCGATAGGTGTTAGGTGTTAGGTGAGGTTAAATGGTTTTAGGTTTTAGGGAATTTTCACGCAATGGTGCAAGGTTTTTGAGCCTGTCGATACAAAAACCTTGGACTATTTTGGCAAAAAAATGATTGAAAGCCTCGTCTGGTATGGCTGACACACTTATGCAGCAAGCCCTACTTATCTCCACATCGGATAATTGGGTAGCAATTAGCAAAGTATGCCCCGTAAAAATTAGGTTTGTCTCAACTACTATATATGTGCGCACATTTTCCCATTGTAAAACAATAGCAAAAAATAAGGACAAAGTCAACCAGGTTCTAGATCCCCGACTTCTTCTGCTGGTTGCTCTTTATTAATCACTTTCTTCAATCAAGAAGTCGGGGATCTCGTTTGCCGTAGGTAGACTAAAATTAGTAGTGAAATCGTGCTTGTAGAAAGTAAATGCGAGTTTCCGTAACCTTATAGACTAAACGATGCTCTTGAGTAATTCGCCTTGACCACAGGCCACTTCCCAGATATTTGAGTGGTTCAGGCTTCCCAATACCAACAAATGGATCTTGCAAGATTGCTTCTACCAAATTTAAAATTCGATGGAAAACTTCTGGCTTGGTTCTTGCCCACCAGACTAAGTCTTCTCGAAATTCGGGGTCAAAGATAGCGACAATCCGAACTACCTTACTTTCAGGCTTCTCCTGGGAATCTCTCTTGCGCTTGCTCACAGGCTCTTTCCACTTGAGTTTGAAGTTCTTCTAGAGATTCTGGAATTCCCTTACCTGCCTCGGCACGAGCAAGCGCACTAAAGAGTCGTTGAGCATTGGCAGGTGAGCGCAACAGGTGTAGAGTCTCTAAAATACTGCTGAGTTCTTCAGCTGGGAGCATGGCAACTGGTTCTTTGCCCCGACGAGTAATAATCGTGACTGAGTTTTCCTCTAGAATTTTGTCCATCAGTTCGGCTAGATGTTGCTGTGTCCAGTGGTAACTGACTTCTGAAGTGATTAGCATTATTGACCCACCACCTTGTACAAGTTAATTGTACTCCATTCTCAATTCTCAATTCCCAATTCCCAATTTCCAATTCCCAATTCCCAATTCTCAATTCTTACTCTTAACCCAAGTCCTAAACTGCCGCCGTAATTGTTGAATATTGGGTGTTTGACCACCATAACGCCAACGGATATAGGCTTGGGAAATCTGATCAATGATTTCGGCAGAAGCTGGTGGTTGATGTTGGCTCATGGTTCTAGCATATTCTAAGGGTGTTTGAGCTGGATGCTTACTATAACCTTTAGCACTGAGAACTTTGAGCATTTGTTGGTAAAGATTTTCCATAGGAGGCAATCCTGCCAACCACCGACGGTAGCGCCAGCTTTGCCACTGCTGCCAACCCAACCAGCCCAAAAAACCGCAAGCGATCGCTACCATTAAACCAGTAAACAAACCTACCCAACCACTGGAAAACAACCGCCACAGCCAGACAAATACTCTAATACCTGCACCAATAACCCCACTCCACAAATTGCTCAGCCAATTGGTAACTGGTGAGGGTAACCAACCGGCTACCCACTGCCAAAACTGGCGGAGGACACCAAAGGTTTGAGATTCTTCTACGCTTTGGGGGAGTAATTCATGACCTGGAATCGGATCAAAGGCAAACCAACCCTGATTGGGAAAATAGACCTCGGTCATGGCATAGGCATCAATATTTTTGACGATATATAAACCAGTAAAGGGGTTGAACTCCCCAGTGTCGAACCCAACCACTAATCGCGCTGGAATTCCAAGGGAACGCAGCATAATGGTCAAACTGGTAGAAAAATGGTCTGGATATCCCCCTTCATATTTGAACAGAAAGGCTTCTACTAAATCTTCATCTTCCTCCAGAAAAGGTAAATCTAGGGGATTTTGGGGGAGACTATAGCGCTGTTTCAGAGCTTGAGCCAGATACAGCGCCTTCTCGTAGGCTGAGGTGATTGGTTTGGGTGAGGTAGCTAAAATTTCCTCCGTGCGTTTTCTCACCCTTGGAGCAATTTCAGGGGGAATCTCCAGATAGTACTCGCTAATACTTTCGGGATAGTCAGTAGTTGCCTGTTGCAACAAAGTGCGATCGCGATAGGGTACTTTAGAGATGACTGTGTAGGTGAGTCCTTCTAATAATCCCAGAGGCGATCGCAAACTGCCTTCGAGATCTATAGCTACTTCCCTGGTGGGAAAGTAGAGTCGTCTGGGATAACTCAAGGCTGGAATAATATTGGGCAGTTCTGATACTACTGTATAGGTTTGGACTATTTCTTTAGTGCGATCGGGAGCAAAGGGTGTCGGGAGCAAAAACTGATAAGACCAACTTGGTCGAGTTGCTTCCATGAGATTATTTTCTCGAGAAATTTCCCATCCCTGACCGGTATAACGGTCAAATGCCTGCACTCGCCAAAATCCAGGGGACTGGGAACGCACTCTTAGTACTACCTTAGGCTTTAGTTCACCCCGGAGATTCTGGTTAATCTGGTTACCAAAACCATAGTAAAAAGTATCATCTAGTTCCCCCGGTCCTGTAGTACGACTTACTCCAGTGCCAGTACCACTACCTTCTTCCCCTTCCCTAACATAACCAGGATTGACAATCCCGCGATTATCAGCTTGGAAATTCTGGTTACCCACCTCAATCGGGGAACTGACGGGAAAGGTTTGCAGCTGATAGCCAGGGAATCGAGGCATCAGGGCAAAAATCCCTAATCCTAGTCCCACAATTACCAAGAGAAAACTACTGAGGCGTCTGAAGGCAAGAGGGGAGGAAGCCGAGAACAGGGGTAATCTTTTTTGGCGCTTCCTTGTCCTAGATATACCCAAGCGCGACTGATAGTCCAGAACCAGAACCGGCAGCGCGATCGCTAAAAAGATTAACAATAGTGGGGCAAAAGCTAGAGTTTGGCTCAGAGTTCCAGCTACACCCAACAGAATTAGCCCAATGACCATCGAATAGCCCAAATCCTTGCGGCGGGGTAAATCGAAGCTGTGGAGGACTTGCAGCTGGATTAATAATTCGGCTAAAACCAAACGTGTATCATTAAGTTGAGTAAATAAATTACCAAAAAACGTTCCCATTGCCAGCAACATCCCCATTGCCAGCAAAAACTTGACCGGAACATTGCGATCGCGGCGACGATACCAACTCCAGGTTGCCCCAACCAAACTCAGTGGCACTGCCCAAAAGCTCATCTGAGTTTCTGCCGCCACATCCACTGCAATAATTCCGACAACCACCAACCCTTGTACCAGTAACCGCAGCAGAATGGAATCTTCTGCTGGAAGAATTGATCTGGAAGCAACATTCTGCTTCCCTATCGCCTCAAAACGCTCATTGGTCATTAGTCATTGGTCATTAGTCATTGGTCATTAGTCATTGGTCATTGGTCATTGGTTATTGGTCATTGGTCATTGGTCATTGGTCATTGGTCATTGGTCATTAGTCATTGGTCATTGGTCATTGGTCATTGGTACAAAAGACAAACAACAAACAACAAACAACAAACAACAAACAACAAACAACAAACAACAAACAACAAACAACAAACAACAAACAACAAACTAAGTTCTCTGAGAGATGGAAAAAACTAAAGGCGTCTCTTCCGAGTCATGAAAGCGGATAGTTAAAGGATAAGTCTGGTTAGGTTCTAAATCAAATAATTCCACACTCAGGTAGCCTGGATAGGCTCGTTGTGCTGTTGCCGAGACTTCAGGTGTGTGTAATGTCAAACTACCTCCTTTAGGCAAATAAGTGAGGACGCGAAGTAATGATACCTCTTCCTCCATCTTATATTCTGCCTGTACCTTGACCACACCAGCCGCAGTTTGCCATTGCCGCTTGACTGGTGTTTGAGTGCTAGAAATCGATACAGTCAGAGTGCTGATAATCTCTTTAGCTGCCAACAGAGCCAAGAGCATCTTTTGCTCAGCCGCAGCAGTTTCATAGCTACTGGGCAAAGATTTGAGCTGTTCCAGGCTGCTACTCCCCCCACGACCCGGACTTGAAGCAATCAGTACCATTCCTGCCATCTGGTTCAGTACAGGTAATTGGTTGGGGAACAAATTTTCCACCGCATTGACCAATTTCGCTCCCAGCTGACGTTGGGAAGACATTGCCTGGGAGCAAGCATTGAGTAGTTGCCCTAAAACATTTTCTGGCAGGGAAATGGGTAAAGCCAGGTTCGATAGTTGTGGCATCCATAAACGGGTGGGAGGCGCTACATCCCGTGTTACAGCCCCAGGGAAAAACTGTAACACTTTCTCTTCGGAGTAGCTAGTCACACGCTCAGACTCATAGTCAGAAATTTCCGTCTCCCAAGGGAATAGAGGGGGATGACGTTCAATTTCAAACTGTATTCGGCGCTTTAAGAGGGCCTCAAAACGGTCTTGCACTATTGGCATTTTTTCCCAGTTGTAGGGGCGGGTTTCACCGCCGAGTAGTTCCATTTCCTCACCAGTTAAGTTTTCTAAACCCATCCAAAGTTCTTCTGGATCGGCTTGGCTCTTGTTAAAGGGTGCAATGTTCAATTCTTCTGAATCAATAGGGTCTAACTGTTCTTGTTCAAACTCCGCTGCTGTTGTTTCACCGTCAGATAACCTGCCTTCGGGAGGCAAGTCTGCTTCTAGTGAAGCAGGGGGAATAGACTCTTGGTTTAACCAAGCCATTAGGCGGTCATATAAAGCATCTGAGTTATTATCCATGTCACTATTCATCTTGAGATGCACCAGATCCGGACACTTAGCTATTACGAATATCCCAGGCGAGCTCAAGTAACTTAAACCATCGCTTCTCTACTTGATTAACTGTACAACCTAATGCCTGGGCAATTTCCTCATTAGAGCGCTCTTGTTGTTTCAACTCCAGTAATTTCGTCTGTTGGGAGTTAATTTTGTTCAGAAACATCTGCCACTCCCCTGGAGTTAAACCAATATTTTGCTGCAAGTCGGCATCGAGCCACTCATGAACCAGTTGCCAGCGGTGAGAAAGGGCAAATCTAATGAGATGATATTTGAAGCGTTGCTGCAAATAATCCCGCTCTCTGGGAGTGAGACCTAATATCTCTTCAATTTCGCTGGCAGGAAGATCCTTAAGGCGCAAAGTAAAGTAATCAGCACAATCACTTTGTTGACGCTCTTCAAAATAAGCAAATAATTCCTCAATAACCGTCTTACGGAGATGATCCTCCAGGGGTTCCGGTTCAGATTCCGCCATCGTCTTCCGCAATTCCTGTACAGCGGAATCATTCCAGGTTGCATCCGAGTCTGGTGCCCCTCCCTCAGCCGCCGTATCCATATCGACAGAACTCTCAGGAGGTTGCTGTCGGGAAAAGGTCTGAGCCCGTAAAATAATCAGTTGTTGAGACCGACCCGCTCCTAAGGGAATGCGTCGCTTACCATAACGCTCACTAAAAGCCATATATTCCGAAAGCTCCAGGAGTCTTTGGGGGGAATAAGTCTCCTCTAAGGAGTTTTCCCGCCGAAAAGCACTCAAGGATTCCACATAGAATCCCTGTAAGAAATCTTCGATCAAAGTTAATCGAGCCTGGTAGCTTGCTAATACTTGGGGGGTCGTAATGTAGCGATAGATAATCGCGCTCAGGGTACTCTGTAATTCTACCCGTCCTCGGAGCGAACCCAATTTATAGTAGCGCAGACATTGCTTCAAACGAAGGTCGGCCAGTTTATATTTCCAGCTTTCGACCTCTCCAGATTTTTGAATGCGATTGCTCTGCTCACAAATGCGATTGACTTCATCAACCAGACGCATTGCTACCTCATGGCAAGTCTGCTCCGAAGCACGAGTAGACTGCCGGAATCCTTCTAATAAATGTTGATAAATTACCTCCACGTCCTGGCAGACTCCCCTCATACCTCATGATTTATGTTACTTCACTCTCAAACCTGACCAATAGACACCCTAGACTGATTTGATCTTGGTTTAGACTCAAGATAGCAGTACAGTTGCTTCTATGTTAAACTCTTATGGATTTAGAAGAACAAATTCAAGTTCTCATTGACGATGCTCCAGCAGATGGGATAACTCCCCAAATTGTTGAAGCGATCGTACCTGTGCTGACTCAGCTTGCTGGTCAACTCCGACATCAGGAATATTATATTCTCCAAACCCTTAACCAGGGGTGGTTGTTGACGACTCTGAGCAATCGTGCTAACCCGGAGGTAGAGAAAAATGTCATTTACGCTTTTCCTACTCTCAAAGATGCTGCTGATTTTGATTCCTCCTCAGCATCAGACCCTCAAGTTATGGCCCTGCCAATACCAGTTACCCACATTTTGTTCCAAATGTTAGCTATAGACAACGTTAATAGTATAGTATTCTTTGATACACCAGGTAATCTAGCATCTGGTACAGAGGTACGTCGAGGTGACTTACAAAAGTTAGCACAAGCACAACTACAACAAGTCCGCCCAGCATCTCAGTCTGATTCTAGCTTACCCCCGGATATTGCCTAAGGGATTTGCTGGGGAGCTGGGGAGATGGGGAGATGGGGGAGTAGGACAAGTCCAAATTAATTAAAAATGCTGTTAATCTGATTTTTTGGACATTTTTTTGCTATGATAGCAATCTAAGCGATCGCGGACGTGGCGGAATTGGCAGACGCGCTAGATTTAGGTTCTAGTACCGCAAGGTGTGAAGGTTCAAGTCCTTTCGTCCGCATTTTGAGCATAGATAAGGATTCTGGCTGTTAGGTTAGCTGGTGTCCTAAATTAATTTTTGGCTATATCTTGTCTTTTTGGCTATCAATTGGCTATCACAAGAGAAGGTGTGCGCATATAAACTATATCTCAACAGCTGCGATATGATTTGGGAGCAACGCCCGATTACGGTTATATGGTGCGTTACACTACGTTAACGCACCCTACGAAAGCGGATCGCTTTTCAATTCTCAATTCTCAATTTAACAATTGCTCCAAAATCTGCTAGTACTCGAGCATGATTCCGCAGTAAACCCAGCAAGTTGAGCCGATTACGCTGGATTTCTGGGTTAGGGTCCATGACTAAAACGCTTTCCTCCCCATCAAAGAAAGTACTAACTTTAGGAGTAATTTCCGTTAAAGCCTTCACGAGATTCTGATAATCCCGCTGTTGTTGAGATGCTTGGGTTTGCGGTACTAGTTCTACCAAGGCATCATAAAAAGCTTGCTCACTTGGCTTTTGGAAGAGTTCGGTATTAACTATCGGTGCTGGTTCTAGTTGATGGGTATCTAAATCTCCCTGTGCTGCGAGACGGGTAGAACGGTTGACGGTTTCGTAGATCTTGTCCAAGTCTCCATTATCCCGGATCGATTGTAAAAACAGGGCGCGATCGCGTACATCTAATAAGTCTTTTAAGGCTCTTTCCCGATACTCGAGATCATTTTCTCCTAAAACCGCATTGACTAAATCATAGTCAATATTTCTTTCTTCTTGCAGTAGGGTGCGGATACGTTGTAAGAAGAACTCTGATAATAACTCTACTGGAGAAGTTTTAGCGGGGAAAGTGGCCACAAAATCCGCTGCAATAGTTTTTAATGACTGATGCAAATTAATCGGTAAGTCAGCCTCCCAAGTAATATTGACCACTGCATTAGCGGCACGGCGTAAGGCAAAGGGGTCGGAGGAACCAGTGGGTAACATGCCCAAGCCAAAGATACTGACTAAGGTATCAAGTCTGTCGGCAATACCCACTACTTGACCTGTTAAAGTTTGAGGTAACTGATCTCCGGCTCCTTTGGGTAAATAATGCTCAACAATAGCGGTGGCTACGGCTGGAGGTTCTCCACTCGCAGCGGCATATTTTTCCCCCATAATCCCTTGTAGTTCGGGAAATTCGTAAACCATTTGGGTTACTAAGTCGGCTTTACACAAACTAGCGGCTCGCTTAATATCATTACACTGCATCTCAGCTAGTTCTAGTGCCTCGGCCATTTGCACCGCAATCTTCTCAATCCGTCCTACTTTCTGGCGCACCGAACCCAAATCTTGCTGGAAGGTTACCTGTTCCAATTGAGGTAAGTAAGTATCCAAAGGGGATTTTAAATCAGCTTTGTAGAAAAACTGACCATCTGCCAATCTAGCTCTGATTACCCGTTCATTGCCAGCAGCAATCATCTCGGATTTGGTAGGGTCGCCGTTACCAATGGTAATGAAGTGGGGAATTAACTTGGTGGCGGTGGTATCTTGGAAAACTGGAAAATAGCGCTGATGAGTTACCATCACTGTAGTTACTACTTCTAGAGGCAAATCCAAGAATTCCGAGTCAAATTTCCCGATAACTGCTGTCGGCCATTCTACTAAATTAGTTACTTCTGCCCACAAATCTGCATACATGGGGGTATAACCACCCAATTTGTTGGCGGCTGATTCTACTTGTGCTTGGATTTTTTGCCGACGTTCCTCAGGAGCCACTGCCACGGAAGCCGCCTGGAGACAGGAAACATAATCGGCTGCCTGAGGAATCTCCACTGCTTCCGGATGTAAGACCCGATGTCCCCGGGAGAAGCGATCGCTTTTGAGACTCTCGGCCCCATTAACTAATTCTATCGGTAACAGAGCCTCATCCCACAGGGCAACCAGCCAGCGAATTGGTCGAGGAAACCGCAAATCCCCATCCCCCCAACGCATAAACCGTTTCCCTTCCAAGCCAAAAATCCACTGAGGAATTAGTTCGGTTAAAATTTCCGTAGCTGGACGACCAGAGATTTTCTTCAGTACAAAGACAAATTCCCCCTTATTAGTATCCCTTACCTCCAAATCATCCAGTTCCACCCCTTGCTTCTTGGCAAACCCTTGAGCCGCTTTCGTCGGTTGACCATTTTTAAAGGCAGCTTTAGCCGGTGGTCCTTTCACCTCTTCCTCTCGATTCGGCTGCTGTTTCGGCAATCCTTTAATTAAGACCGCAAGGCGTCGGGGAGTACCGTAGACTTCAATCCCTTCTGAACTCAAGTATTGTTCCTCTAGGGATTGGGGAATACGGGATTGCCACTGAGCGATCGCACTGGTAATAAAATCTGCGGGTAATTCTTCTGTACCAACTTCTAATAAAAATGTAGACATAGGATAGATCAGGGATGGAACTGATTTAAACAGTTTACCAGAGAAATTTTAGATTTTAGATTTTAGATTTTAGATTGAAGAATAAAACGGTCGCAAGCCCCTAAATTTATTTAGGTCATAAATCTAAGATATTCAATCTTCAAATCCTCAAGCCCCTAAATTTATTTATGGGGTAAATCTAAAATCTTCAATCTTCAATCTTAAATTGTTTGACCTTTTAAAAGGCTTTGAGGTAGAAGGGGGTGAGCTTGCAAAAGGTGTGGGGAGTGTGGGGAGTGTGGGAGGTGTGGGAGGTGTGGGAAGAAATAAGAGTTTAACCGAGTAGTATTGAGTCAGGAAAAACAATCAACCGCAACTACAGCATCCGTGATTTCACTGTTGATAATTCGGCTCAAACCATAGCTTCCTACTATTCAATCATCTGGAAACTGCCAACAGGATATTTGTTCGACATTGTGACTACCGCAGTTACTACAAACAACACCAAAGGAGGAGTCCACCCATTCATAACCACAACTACGACAGTGAGAGAAAATGTTGTTGCGGTTAGCGATTTCGATTTTGCTACACCACTCCCGCAGTAGGAAGGTGTTTTGTTCCTTGTTATGCTCTGACATTATTATTGCTAGTGGGGTTATACAGCGCTTTGTGCTGTAATAAAAGTATACGTGACACTGGCAAGATGCCAGTGCATTTTTTCATTCTTGGTTGCAAAAGAGACTACTTTTTGCTAATATTATGAATAATGGAGAAGGTGCGGGCATATAAACCATTTCTCCCCACTAAACTAGCCAACTTCTCCAAGAAATTATCTCACCCATTGATACTTTCCCCATTAATACCAAATGGGAATAAGGCTCCAAGGTAGTCAATTCTCAATTCTCAATGACTCAATAACCTGTAACAGCAAATGTAGGTTGGGTGCAGCAAAGCGAAACCCAACAGCGACTCCTGGCCTTAGGTAGGGTTTGCTGAATAAGTAATAAAAGTGGTTCATTCATACAGAAGTTGAAACAGGCGATCGCATGAGCTTCCCTAAATCCTTCAAAGAACTACTATGCCTGGGTTTGAGGGCAATTTTTTCCCCCTCATCTACACACCTCGCCCAATCGCACCAAACCCTATATTTTTCGTTGAGGTGCGTCGATGCCTTACTGCGAGAGGATTTGAGGGGTGTATTTTTGGCAAATTTTGGCAAGATGTACTGCTATAATTGGAGGTGTGTCGATTTGGCGGCTGAAACCCTTACGGGGTAAGGTCTCCTGAACGAACTCTTCCCACTTGCTGGGAAAACTACTTGAATGGAAACTATATGGAATATCTTCCATATGAACCTTAGCCAAAACTTCCCACTCGCTGGGAAAACTACTTGAATGGAAACTTTAATACATTTTGCGCTCGCTGAGTCTCCGCTTGACTTCCCACTTGCTGGGAAAACTACTTGAATGGAAACGCTAAGGCGTCGAAGGCTCCAAGACCGGAGTCAACTTCCCACTCGCTGGGAAAACTACTTGAATGGAAACCGACGACATCGATTGTTGCGTTAGCGGCAGCCTTCCCACTCGCTGGGAAAACTACTTGAATGGAAACGTTAGGGAAAGCTTGGATTTGTGCCTGTGGATTCTCTGCTTCCCACTCGCTGGGAAAACTACTTGAATGGAAACAAGAGGTCACTATGCTGCTTGATATAGCGCATATTCTTCCCACTCGCTGGGAAAACTACTTGAATGGAAACTTCGAGTTTGAGTTTGAATTCGAGTTTGAGTTTGACTTCCCACTCGCTGGGAAAGCTACTTGAATAAAACAATAAGAGGATACGTGGCACTGGCATCTTGCCAGTGCATTTTTTCATTATTGATTGCAAAAAAGACTACTTTTTGCTATTATTCTGAATAATGGAGAAGGTGCGGGCATATAAACCATTTCTCCCCACCGAACCAGCCAACTTCTCCAAGAAATTATCTCACCCATCGATGCTTTCCCCATTAATACCAAATAGGAATAAGCCTCCAAGGTAGTCAATTCTCAATTCTCAATTCTCAATAACCTGTAACAGCAAATGTAGGTTGGGTGCAGCAAAGCGAAACCCAACAGCAACTCCCGGCCTTAATGTTATGTGGTACACCTTTATCCCCCCAACCCCCCTTGGAAAGGGGGGCAGTAAAAGTCCCCCTTTCTAAGGGGGATTTAGGGGGATTTTTCTTACTGTACCTCATAACATCGCAAAGCGCTGTAAGTGTATTATAAAATCTGAACCATAGAAATAGAGGCTAATAGTAAAGCAGTTGACATTACCAGATCTACCTTCTAATTCTCAAAGAGGGATACTTGAACCATTGAGAGGTAAAAAATGAGAAGGGTCAAAGTCAAAACAGAATTAGATAACTTGACATTATTAGAACTATTCTGGACAGAACCAATAATTGATACCAAATCCGGTTATAGTTGCTATGAAATTACTGATGAATCTAATGTGGTACTGAAATTTGGCGTTGATATTATTCAACAATCGGTTCAACTTGATGTAAGAGTTGCTGATAATCCCTTGATTACCTTGAGTTACGAGGATATTGAGTACATTGACATTGTTGATGAAGCTCAAGGAAAATTTGCTTTCTCATTTTCTCCACCTGATTCTAACTTAGATACTAATGTTCAAATTCAACTCAGACCTAAAATTAAAATTTCTGGAGCAACTTTGACCAGCTAGTGAAAGAAGGCTCTAAGGCAGGAGGCTCGGAGGCAGGAGGGAAGGAAGAAGGTAATTAGGGTTTGCTGAATAAGTCGTAACTTTCGGGTTTTGAAGTAATAAGTAATAAGTAATAAGTAATAAGTAAGAAAGAATGAAGCATTTATCCTAGTTTTGGGTACTCAAATTCCTCGGTCACCCAGGGATTTACCAACAAGGAGTGCAAGGTTTTTGAAACACCCATATTCAATTTCCTTGCACTACTTATAACTCGTAACACATGCAGTCCCACTAAATTCCCAATTCACTCATTCTAAATTCACTCATTCTAAATTCCCAAAAGTCCCATATCTTGCAGTCCTTGACGAAGTCGTTTGGCTTCGCTAGGATTCTGGGTTTCATGGAGAGCGATCGCTTTGCTAAAGGCGGATAAACTTTGTTGTAGTTTGCCCTTTTTGAGGAAAGCTACTCCTAGGTTTTGGTGAGCATCGGCATAGTTGGGTTGACATTTAAGCGCCTGCTGATAAGCTTTAATTGCTTCTTCTAGCAAACCCATACCTTTCAAGGTCATGCCTAGGTTATTGTAGCCAGGGGCAAAACTGGGGTCAATTGTTACCGTTGTTTCATAGTTAGTCCTAGCCTGGGTTAATTCTCCTGCATTAAAGTGCAGGTTACCCAAGTTATTGTAAGCGCCGATTTTGAGTTGAGGGAGAATCGGTTGCTTGATGGCTGCTTGGTAATGCCCTGCTGCGGAGGGAGGATTATTGAGGCGGGTGTAGGCATTGCCTAAGTGATAGTGTAGTTCAAACAAGACTGGGGTATCCGTTGGTTGAGCTTGCAAACCTCGTTCTAGTAACTCAATGCCTTTACCCAATTGACCAAGACCAATATAGAGTGCTCCTAGTTTACTACACCCATAAGGATCTTGGGGATGCTCGGCCAGAAATGCTTCCATGGCCTGCACTCCCCGATTATACTTATCCCGTGAGGCGATCGCTTCTGGTTGGTAACCATAGTGTAGTATGGCTACTTTGGGGAGTGCAGCTACTTGCCATTGGGGTTCTCGGTCTAACAACTGAGCAACGCTGTCGTCTACCATGGCATGATAGGGACGAGAGAAATGCACTTCCGGATGATTGCGGAACAAACGAGAAACTTGGGAGTAGGGAGATTGAGTTGCTCCTACTTCTTGCCTAATGAGGTTAATTAGCAGATACTGATCATGGTGGATTAATTTTTTGATTTCGGGAACAATTGACTCAGTAAGGACTTCATCAGCATCTAGTACCAGAACCCACTTTCCCTGTACATATTGCAAAGCATCATTTCGAGCAGCAGAGAAATCATTGCACCACTCGCAATGATAAACCCTAGCACCATATTCTTTGGCAATCTCCACCGTTGTATCAGTGGAGCCAGTGTCTAGAATTACCATCTCATCCACCACATCTTTGGCACTATTCAAAGCTTGGGGTAAGGAAGATTCCTCATTTTTGACAATCATGCACAGGCTCAGATCCATATTCCACAGTTGGCTTAACTACCTACCTTAGATTACCACTACGACAAAGTACCCTAGTGGGTACTACTCCACTCTATTGAATTATTGCTAATCGTAGATTATAGCTACTTCAGAGTGAAGGAGAAGTCAAGTAGATGACTGTTGAATTACTTCAACGACGCACCTGTGGTACAATGGATATGCATTACCAACTTTTGACCACTAATCTAACCTACGCTATAAATCAACGAAAAATTAAGGATCGTTCGTTGCAACCCACACTACTCAATATTAGTGTTGCTAGGACTAGCATCAGAATCATTCCTGTAGTTGTTCATGTTGTTTATAACCCCAACAGACCTAAACAAAAGATTTCAGAAGCACAAGTTTGCAGTCAAATTGATGTTTTAAATAAAGACTTTCGCGCAAAAAATTCAGATATTGTCTCAGTTCCATCAGTATTTAAACATTTGATAGCTGATGCTCGCATTGAATTTGTCTTAGCCACTACCGATCCCCAGGGCAACCCTAGCAAGGGAATTATCTATACTAGCACTACTGCAAGAGGATTTGCAACTGATAATAGCGTCAAATCAGCTGCAACAGGTGGTGCAGACCCCTGGCCCAGCGATCGCTATTTAAACATCTGGGTTTGTCGTCTGTATGGAGGAATATTGGGCTATGCTCAGTTTCCTGGTGGTCCGAGTGCCACTGATGGCGTAGTGATCACCCATACTGCCTTTGGTACTATTGGCACGGCAACTGCTCCCTATAATTTAGGCAGAACCACAACCCATGAAATTGGTCACTGGTTGAACTTGCGTCATATCTGGGGAGAAGGTCGTAATAGCTGTGGCGACAGCGACTTGGTCGATGATACACCAAATCAGGCAGGCCCAAGCAGGGGCAAGCCGAGTTTTCCTAATGTAACTTGTGATAACAGTCCTCATGGAGATTTGTTTATGAATTACATGGACTACTCTGAGGATGCTGCTATGTCAATGTTTACAGTAGGACAGGTTGCCCGAATGCAAGCGGTGCTAGATAATGAGCGAGCTAGTATTGGCATTTAAGAACAAGTAACAAGTAACAAGTAACAAGTTTTGAGCACTTGCATCCCCCAAGTGTAGCCCGGTATTTCCAATGAAGGTGTAAGGTTTTTGAGCAAAAAAATTGACGCCTGCTAATATCCTTGAGTAGTAATTATACCACCTAAGACATTAACAGACGTCGAGGTTAAACTATGAGATTGTTGGCATTAAAGTCTCATAATTAAAACAGACCCAAGGTCAAAGACTTATCGATCGGTAAAGCTGCACCAATACCCAGCCAGAGGGTAACTAGGGTACCAAAAAGGAATACCGTAGTTGCAACTGGACGGCGGAAGGGGTTTTGGAACTTATTTACACTTTCGATAAAGGGAACTAGCATGAGACCCAGAGGAATTGACCCCATCATAGATATACCCAAAAGTTTATTGGGTACAGTACGTAGGATTTGGAAGGATGGATACAAATACCATTCTGGGAGAATTTCTAGGGGGGTAGCAAAGGGGTCTGATGGCTCCCCAACCATTGCTGGGTCTAGTACCGCCAGACCAATACACAAGGCAATAGTTCCCATAATCACAATGGGGAAAACATAGAGCAGGTCATTAGGCCAAGCAGGCTCACCATAGTAGTTATGACCCATACCTTTGGCCAGTTTAGCACGTAGATCTGGATCTGCAAGATTCGGTTTTTTAAGAGTTGACATCTTTAAGAGTGTTCTCCTTAATTAACAAAGATCAGCAAGTCTGGGCAGAGTTTTGAGAACTTAGTTTCTTTTAGCTTACCGAAACTCATCTGTTAAGACCAACAGGAATCATAAGTTCATCAAGGTAAGCTGCTCAATTGCTCCAATATCCTGCTGATGAAGATGCGCCAAAGACGCTACTTATAACGGACCAGAAATACCCTGTTTGCGAATCATCAGGAAGTGTAGCAACATGAAGACCGCAATAAACCAAGGTAGAACAAAGGTGTGCAAGCTGTAGTAGCGAGTAAGGGTACCTTGTCCAACGCTAGTGCCACCACGCATCAGTTCTACAATCGAAGAACCAACAACGGGGATTGCTTCAGGAACCCCAGAAACAATTTTGACCGCCCAGTAACCCACTTGATCCCAAGGGAGTGAATAACCAGTAACACCAAAAGAAACAGTGATTACAGCGAGGATTACACCAGTTACCCAGGTAAGTTCCCGAGGCTTTTTGAAGCCACCGGTAAGATAGACCCGGAAAACATGCAAAATCATCATCAGCACCATCATACTGGCAGACCAGCGGTGGACGGAACGGATGAGCCAGCCGAAGTTGACATCGGTCATGATGTATTGTACAGAAGCAAATGCCTCAGTAACTGTCGGCCTATAGTAAAAAGTCATCGCAAATCCAGTAGCGAACTGGATTACGAAGCAAACCAGGGTAATCCCACCCAAGCAGTAGAAGATATTAACGTGGGGAGGTACATATTTGGAGCTAATGTCGTCGGCTATCGCCTGAACCTCCAGACGCTCATCAAACCATTGATAAGCTTTTGATTCGGTTACTTGTTTCGTAAACATGAAGCCAGGATTCCTCAAAGGATATTGCTGTTAGAAGCAGATTGAATCTCGCCATAGCAAGATGCTGCTCGGGGGATACTCATAAAATGAGGGTACAATTGCTCAACAGCGCTGCTGTGTAAGTTACACCAATCTGAGCAAGGACACTGACCCAATCTGATGTCCCTTAATAAGTATATAAGAAATGTAACATAGCTTGGTGGCGCTAGAGCGTCGATGAGTGTGGGAGGTGTGGGAGGTGTGGGAGGTGTGGGGAGTGTGGGGAGTGTGGGGAGGTCAAACGCGAGCAAGATGCTCACACTACGCTATAGCTTACCCATCTGATTGCGTCCTTACCCTATAAGCAGACAATAAACAGAATGTCAATGGTCGCAATTTAGCAAGGAGACCGTAGGGGCGTATTGCATACGCCCCTGCCTAGTTCGCTGCGTTGGGTTGAGGCAACGAGACCCAACGCTGGAGCGGGTTGTGTTGGGTCACGAAGCAAGCTCTACCCAACCTACATTTTTAGCTGTGCCACGCTACTACGATGCACATAAGAGTTAGAGTGTTCTAGGGTATTAATTAGAGCTGAGATCTTGCACGCCTGTCGAAAATCTACCGGTGAGGGTAGGGAACTCTTAACTGGGAACAGGGAACAGTGTTAAGATTTGACGGTTTCAGTACTGAAGGGGAAAATGGCTGTTGCTCATCCTGTTGTTTCCCCACCACATCCGTGAGGGTGTAAAATTCCCACCATCGGGCGTAATCCTGGCAAATTGAATAAAGATAGGGATGTAATTGATTCTGGTATTCGTTGTCAAACACGCCCTACACCTAGATCAACTGAACTTGGAGATGCGATCGCTATTTTAGCCCACACAGCTCTCCTACCGCAGCTTAGATCCCCGACTTCTTAAAGAAGTCGGGGATCTGGGAGTTTTCCCTATTACAGCAGCACTTGTCAAAAATTGAGATAGGACAGATAAATTCCCTTTGTGCTCTTTGTGTCTTTGTGGTTATTTCCTCTAATTGCTGCAATTTTGGGTTACGCTCGCCTACGATTATCTGAAATACCTTATAGGCGCACACCTATTCCATTATTCAAATAATAACAAAAAACCATCAAAATTACAACCAATAACACATTTCCCAGAAAATTAGCGTAAAGCGCGATCGCAAATTGCTAGCTAGGGACAAATAACTGCTACGATAGGCTGTTGTTGTTGAACTGCCACCCCTTGTGCAAGATTTACCATTACCTGATTCTTCTAGAGTCTCGAAGCCATTACCGGAGCAGCGGTGGCAGATACCACCGGTACAAACGGAATTAGTACACCAACTCTCCCAGGCAACGGGACTTGCTCCCCTGCTGGCTCAGGTACTGATTAATCGGGGTATTGAGACAGGGGAAGAGGCGGAAGTTTATCTGCATCCGGAATCTCAGGTAATGCCTCCACCGATGGATGAGTTTACTGATTTGGCAATTAGTGTGGAGATGCTGACGGAAGCGATCGCTGAACAAACTAAAATTGCCATTTGTGGAGACTATGATGCAGATGGTATGACTAGCACCGCTTTGTTGCTGCGAGCCTTACGTTGGTTTGGTGCGGATGTAGACTATGCCATTCCCAGTCGGATGCAGGATGGTTACGGTATCAATCGGCGCATTGTGGAAGAGTTCGCTGCTGAAAGTGTAGGACTAATTCTAACCGTAGACAATGGTATTTCTGCCCATGAAGCGATCACGGCAGCTGTGGAATTGGGTATCACTGTTATTATTACCGATCACCATGACTTGCCGCCGGAACTACCGGAGGCTGATGCTATTCTCAATCCTAAACTACTCCCGGAATCTTCCCCTTACCGAGGTATTGCCGGAGTGGGAGTAGCCTATATTTTAGCGGTTTCTCTGGGTCAAGAACTAGATAATCTTCAGGGATTGACTGCTCAGTTATTAGAACTATTTACATTAGGGACGATTGCTGATTTAGCCTCCTTAACCGGCATTAATCGGCGCTGGTTAAAGCGAGGCTTACGGCAGTTACCCCAATCTCAACTCACAGGAGTTCAAGCTTTAATCCAAATGGCGGGAGTCAAGGAAGACCAAAAAACTCTCAAACCAGAGGACATTGGCTTTAAACTAGGACCCAGAATCAATGCCATTGGTAGGATCTCCGACCCCCAAATTGTGATCGAACTGCTGACAACCACGGATCAGGGGATAGCGCTGGAAAAAGCGATGCAATGTGAGCAAATCAATCAACAACGTCAGCAACTCTGTGCCACAATCGAAGAAGAAGCGATCGCTTTTATCGAACAGAGTCAGTTACCTTGGCAACAAGAGCGGGTTTTAGTAGTAGTACAACCGGATTGGCATCACGGTGTGATCGGTATAGTTGCCTCCCGACTAGTAGAGCGTTATGGAGTACCGGTATTTATAGGTACTTATGAAGGAGATGAGCAGGAGAAGATCCGGGGTTCAGCACGAGGTATACCAGAATTTCACGTTTTTGAGGCTTTGCTCTCCTGTAAAGATTTACTAGGCAAATTTGGCGGACACAAAGCGGCTGGAGGATTTTCCCTATCTACAGAAAACTTAGCAGCTTTTCAACAAGGTCTTAGTAATTTTGCCCACGAATGTCTACAACCAGAACACCTCAAACCCCTGGTAACCATCGATACAGCCATCGACTTCCAGCAAATTAGTGCCCAATTGTACCAGCAAATCGACCTCCTCCACCCCTGTGGTATCGGTAACCCTGACCCCGTATTCTGGACACCGAATGTCCGGGTAGTTGAGCAAAGAATCGTCGGTAACGGACACCTGAAGCTAACAGTTAGTCAGGGTAACCCGGCAGTTAGAATCCAAGCTATTGCTTGGCGCTGGGGTGAATACTGTCCTCTACCGACCCTAGTAGATATTGCTTACAAACTGCGAGAAAATACCTTCAATGGCGGCACTGGTCTTGAGTTAGAAATCATTGGTATCCGCTTACCTGAATCCCCACCACCTGCCAATACTTCCCAGAAAACCACCGAATTTTATTACAATCAACGCCGCTACACCTGTAGCCTAGTAGCATCTTTAAACGAATTAAGAATTAGGAATCCTCAAGGAAAGGTGCTAGCCATTCAGAAAGGACAAAGAACTGGTCTTTTGGGCATGAAACGGGAAGATGCCAAGAAAGTAGATGTCACAAAACCGCCTTATTACCAGTTAATTAAAGCCGCAACCCAAGCTTTGCAGCTGTAGGGTTGGTACATCTATACTATTCATTGATGACCGATAATCGGAGGGCGCAAGCCCCCGAATTTTATTCGTGGGGATAAGCCCGTGGGGAATTTATTCCCCGTCAAGTTATGCTATCATAGTATTTGATTCTATTAATCCTAGTATCAAGCGTGTTGATCTACGAATACAAGGTTCATCCCAAGCCACAACAAATAGCTGCCATTGATGAAGCGATCAGGACATCTCAATTTGTCCGAAATAAAGTGCTCCGTTACTGGATGGATAACCGTGGTATTGGTAAGGCAATGATGTTCAGATACAACACGTTACTAAGAAAAGAATTCAAGTTTGTCGAAGAACTAAATTCTCATGCTTGTCAAACTGCTGTGGAGAGAGTTTTCAAAGCAGTCAACCGTTTTTACGACAACTGTAAAAAGCAGGTTCGAGGAAAGAAAGGGTATCCCAAATTCAAGAAAAATACTCGCTCTGTTGAGTATAAAATTTCTGGCTGGAAACTATCAGAAAACAGAAGGCATATTACCTTTACAGACAAAAAAGGTATAGGCAGTCTCAAACTGATAGGAACTAGAGACTTGAACTTTTACCAACTAGAACAAATTAAAAGAGTGAGAATTGTACGTCGTGCCGATGGGTATTACGTACAATTTGGAGTAAAATTAGATCCTAGAGACACAGCTCTTCCGTTAACTCCTAGCCAAAAAGCAGTGGGAATTGATGTAGGCATCAAGTATTTCTTAGCAGATAGTCAAGGAAATCTAGAGCCAAATCCTCAGTTTTATCGTCAAGGAGAAAAGCAGTTAAACCGACTCAATCGTAACAAGTCTAAAAAGTACCGAAAAGGTAAACCACAGTCACGAAATTATCACAAAGCTAGAGATAGATATGCCCGTAAGCACTTAAAAATAAGTAGACAGCGAGAAGAGTTTGTCAAGAGAGTGGCACTCCGTTTAATCAAGTCTAACGACTTAGTGGTCTATGAAGATTTAAATGTTCAAGGCATGGTAAAAAATCGACACCTAGCTAAGTCGATATCAGATGCAGGATGGTCAAAGTTTCGCCAATGGTTAGAGTATTTTGGCTACAAGTATGGCAAGGTAACTGTTGCAGTTGCTCCCCATAACACTAGTCAAAATTGCTCTAAATGCGGTGAAAAAGTGCAAAAGTCTCTATCTACGAGAACTCATATTTGCCCTCATTGCAATTATATAGAAGATAGGGATATTAATGCCGCGCTCAACATTTTGCACAAGGGACTGAGTACGGTGGGGCACACCGAATCGAAGAAAGCTTAGGGAGTTTGCTCCTCTGGCTGGGTTGGAGAAATCCTGCTCAGTTAAGATTGGACTGTGAACTAAGAATCCCCTGCTTTTAACGGAGCGAAGCGAAGTGGAAGCATGGGGAGTGTCAAGATTGGTAATTGTCTATCCTAGAGATAACATCTTTCCCTCACTCGATGGAGTAACCAATTATGGTAGGATCTCAACCACTTTTGCGTCTACCTACTAGTGAGGAGCTACCCTGCTCCGATGAAACCCCTGTGGATAATGAACTACAAAACTTAATTCCCAATTTACTTCTTACTATCTTGGCTTCCATCTGGCGAGAACGCCAAGATTGGTTTTTTGGCGTGGATATGGGTGTTTACTACCTTTACGAAGAGGAACGTCAACCGGTAGTAACTCCCGACGGTTTCCTCAGTGTTGGTGTGGCGAGACGCTCATCGGACAGAGGAAGACTCAGTTATGTCTTGTGGGAAGAAAACGATATTCCGCCGGTGTTGGCTATCGAAATAGTATCCAAACACTACAACGACGAGTACTCAGACAAAAAGGAAAAATATGCTAAATTAGGAGTAAAGTACTATCTGATTTACAATCCTAACTATTGGCAAAGAGACAAACACCAACCCTTTGAGTTATATCGTTTAAAACAGGGAAAGTACATCTTACAAACAACAGAACCCTACTGGATACCAGAAATAGGCTTAAGTATTGGTAGAAGTAAAGTAGATCATCTGGGATGGCAGCGAGAATGGCTGCTGTGGTATGACAGGGAAGATAATGCTTACCCCATCCCCGAAGAAGTAATAAAGCAGCTGCGCCAACGAGCTGAGCAAGAGTATCAACGAGCTCAACAACAGCAGCAACTAGCTGAGCAAGAGTATCAACGAGCCGAACAACAGCAGCAATTAGCTGAGCAAGAGCGTCAACGAGCCGAACAACAGCAACAACTAGCTGAGCAAGAGCGTCAACGAGCCGAACAACAGCAACAACTAGCTGAGCAAGAGCGTCAACGAGCCGAACAACAGCAGCAACTAGCTGAGCAAGAGCGTCAAAGAGCTCAACAACAGCAGCAACTAGCTGAACAAGAGCGTCAAAGAGCTCAACAACAGCAGCAACTAGCTGAAAGAGCCGCAAAAGCTCTCCAAGAGCAACAGCAACAGACTGTAACTCAACTATTCTCCTTAGGTCTAACCATAGAGCAAATTGCTACCGCTTGTAATCTTACCCCAAATCAAGTCAAACAATTGAAGATTGAAGATTGAAGATTTTAGATTTACCCCATAAATAAATTTAGGGGCTGGTGACCGTTTTATTCTAAAATCTAAAATCTAAAATCTAAAATCTAAAATAGTTTCTCGAGAGTAATGAGTAATGAGTAATGAGTAATGAGTAATAATTCCCTTCTACCTTCTGCCTCCGGTTCCCCTCCTTGGAGGGGTTAGGGGTGGGTTCTGGCTCCTGCCTTCTTAACTTCTTGCTCAATCCTGGAGAGACTCCAACCAAGTTCTTCTCCCATAGTTTGAGCGCAGATATTGAGGATTTCATCTCCTGGATATCCCGCAGTTCCCAATTCTGTTCGGCGCAAAACCACATCTGTTAATTTCTGAGCCATTTCTTCTCGGATTCCATGAATAACCTCCGCCTTGATTACTTCTAGATTATCTAGCGGTTTTTGGTTTTGAAAAGGCAGAAGGCAGGAGGCAGAAGGCAGAAGGTTGTTTTCAGAGGGTGATTGGGATTTTTCCTGAAGAGGAGCCACTGAACTTTTTTCAGTGAGATTCTGGTGGAGATATTTCAATACGTTAGGATAAGTAGAACCATAGTTATAAACTAATCGCCGCATAGTCTGCTCACCTAATCCGTAGGGTGCTTTAGCGATCGCTTGGTTTAAAAAAGTGGCAAACTCCTCGATTTTACCACCATGAACTGGTATAGATACAGAAAGGGATGGTGGTGGTTTTTGACCCCATAACCTAAATACTCGGTCAACTACTTTTTTAGCTACATCCCTAGCCGTCGTATATTTCACTCCCACTACTGAAATTAGTCCAGGCCATCCTTCCTGAGAATAGTCCCATAACTGATAATCTCTTGCTAAAATTGGTTCTCCAGTCTTTTGGTTAATACCAGTTCTCGAAAGAAGACCTCCATGGACTAGATCAATATCTTCCCTCTGTAAAGCGACTGAGGGACAGGCTTGATTGATTTCATCAATAAATTCTTGGATTTCTGGTTCTGTAATGGAAAAATCATCCGGTTGTTGCTCATAAACCGCGTAGGAAGTACCAACTATCGATTTACCCCGCCAAGGAGCAATAAACAGAAAACGGGAGTTTTTCTTACTGGGAATACCAACAGCATAAGTCTCGAAAAGTTGGCGGCGGATGACTAAATTCATCGCTTTGGCCAGAGGTACTTGGGGATATTGCTGGGACTCTGGGAGCAAATTCAGAACCCGATTCATCCAAGGACCACTACTATTGACAACTGTCTTGGCACAGATGTCGAAATTATCCCCTGTGAGTACATCTTGAACCTGAACACCAGTTATACTATTTCCTGAAGAGAGAAAACCCGTAACTTCCACATAGTTAGCCACAGTAGCACCAATTTCCTCAGCTGAGCGCAATAAGGAGATGGTAAGTCGCTCTGAGTTATATACTTGAGCATCATAAAATAGAGCACCTCCAGTTAGTCCTTGGAGAGAAATACTAGGAAGCAACTTCTGATACTCTTGAGGAGAAATGATGCGACCACAAGGAATATGTTTTTGCTGATCCTGGAGTCGATTGCGATCGCAACTGATCAGATCATTAACAGCTAAAGCGATCGCAAATACCTCTTTTCCCTTAATCCCGTGGCCATAGGTAGGGAGCAATACTGGTAAAGGATGAACTAAGTGAGGTGCAATACCCATGAGAGTTGTCCGTTCATGGATTGATTCCCGCATCCGCTTTAAGTCAGCCTGCTGTAGATATCGTAATCCCCCGTGGATAATTTTTAAACTATTAGCCGAGGTCTCCCCACCAAAATCCGCCTTTTCCACCAAAGCTACCGCAAGACCCCGTAGGCTGGCTTCCCAGGTTATCCAGGCACCATAGATGCCACCACCTATGACTACAATGTCATAGGTTTTTCTGGTTAGATCTACTAGGTTTCTTTTCATTTTAGCTATTAGTTTTTAGCTATCAGCTGACGGCGAATTAAAAATTAAAAATTAAAAATTGATTTTTCCCTGATTTATCAGCATTCTAACCGATATAATAAAATTGTGTACAATAGTATCATGAAAGCACGCTACCGATATCGAACAGTACCAAGATGGAGAAAAGAAGCCGAGAAATGCTCAACTTCAGAAACTGTTCATCTTTTTGGGGCGCAAGTCCCTCTAACGCTCATTACTCTTGAGAAACACCGAGGCAGGAGGGAGGAGGCAGGAGGCGAGGGAGGAGGAAGGAGGTAGAAGGAGGTAGAAGGAGGTAGGAGATATGTTTCTCGTATTCAATTGGGGGCGCGAAGCGCACAAGCGGGAGCTCTTCAGAAACTAACAATGACAACGGGAGATCCAAATCCCTTGATATGACTAGTTTCTCATCTTTTTTTTCGGCGTCATTTTATCCTGTTGCCTGTTGCCTGCGCCTTTAGGCGCTTATTACTTACTCAGAAAGCTTCCTCAAGAACAGCTCATGTCTTTTGATTCCTATAAAAATGTTAGTGAAGTGCTTCAAGAATATAATATTACTTCTGCCGAAGAAAACTACATAGTAGAAACAGCAATTAGTATTCGAGACTACTTTAAAGAAGAACTAGCATTTTCTCTGAGGGAATTTGTGTTTGAGGAGTCAGAATATGCTGTTTGTGAAACTATTATTTTTCCTGTATTGCGAGAGGTTTACAGAGGTTACCGCAAGGAATTCACCCTCTGGAGTCATAAAGCAATTACTTATGATGAAAAACTATCGGGAATACCAGATTACATTTTAGCTAAAAGGTCACCTTTAGGCAAGGAGATTTTTGACCAGCCTTTTTTGGTGACTGTTGAAGCTAAGAAAGATGATTTTATTAAAGGCTGGGGTCAATGTTTGGCTGAGATGGTAGCCATAAATAAATTGAATGCAGCCGAAAATCAAACTGTATTTGGTATAGTTTCCAATGGGCAACTGTGGCAGTTTGGTAAATTAAAAGGCAGTATTTTTAATAAAAATATTAAAGCTTATACTGTTTATGATTTAGAACAACTCTTGGCAGCGATTAATTATATCTTCCAACAGTGTGAATTGGAAATTTTAATAAACAGGAGGGAGGAGGGAGGAGATAGGAGATAGTCTCTCTAAAGAGACGCTAAGTAATAAGTAATAAGTAATAAGTAATAAGTAATAAGTCAAGAGTTCATTGGGAATTATCAGGTTAAAGTGCAAGTTTTTTGAACTAAAAGATACAATTTTCTTGCACTATTCCCAATTCTCCATTCCCAATTCCCAATTCCCAATTCCCAATTCCCAATTCCCAATTCCCAATTCCCTACTCTCTAAATCGAATTTTAGGCCAATGAACACCTAGTTGTTGAACAACATCGGCTACTTTTTCCGGTCCTCTCTCTTGCAGCAGTTGCAATAACTGCACACTTTGGGTTAATAGTTCAGTGACATTAATCCCTTGATAATCTGGTTGGTAGTCCCGAAGGCGTCCTATGCCTTCACCTAGCAAGATGACTGCACCTTGCCAATTAAGATTGCCCAGATGATAGCAACCTACAGCTATTTGCAGGATACCCTGGTAAAATCGCTTTTCTGGTTCTAGAGCTTCCAGCCATAAAGCTTCCAGAGTATCGTGACAGGCATAAAACTCCTGCTGATTGAATTGCTCGACACTCTGGAAAAATTCTCCTGGTGGTACGGCAGCTGTCATACCAAGGTCTTTCTCGTTGTTTCGATATCTTCTATCGGAATCTCCTGCTTGTCACCAGCAAACTCATTATCTGTAGTCAGGAACAACATACAGTGGCACTCTTTGCGTTCCTGCATGGGAACGCAAGGACAATTCCAAAAAGCTGCTTTTACCTCTGCTACTTTGTCTTCATAGTGGCGGCAGGGACATAAGGGAGCTCCCAAATCGTCTTTGTGTTTAGCGAGTCCTTCAATGACCACGGCAGTTACAGAAGGGTCAACACAGAAGTACGTGCCTGTACGCTTAGCATATTGCTCGGAAAATTTCTTCATCGCGTTCAGGTTTTTATCGCTGGAAAGCTTAGTAGTTGTGGCTTCTGTAGTGCTCATATTACAAGGTTGGCAGGTGAACTGTTCTTAGCATTGTATAGCAAAAGACTCCAAGGAAGGTGGCTGAATAGGTGTTAAGTGTTAGGTGTTAGGTGTTAGGTGAGGTTAAATGGTGTTAGGTTTTTGGGATTTCCCTCCACAAGTGCAAGGATTTTGAGCCAAGAGAAGCAAAAACCTTGCATCTGAGTGGGGAAATACCTGGGTAACCTAGGGATTTGAGTGCCCAAAACTAGGATACATGCTTCATTCGGTCTTACTTGTTACTTGTTACTTGTTACTTGTTACTTATTCTCCCAAACCCTATATAGTACTTGGACATTATGCACAACCTTTTAACTTGTCACCATTCCTAATTCCCCATTCCCCATTCCCCATTCCCAATTCCCCATTCCCTTCTCTAATCATGCATCTTACCATCAGGCATAGTTGCTCCACTGAGATCTGCTCCTTTGAGTTCTGCCCCAAGCAAAACTGCATTGGTGAGATCTGCTACCATCAAAACAGCTTTGGATATGTCGGCACGAATTAAGCAGGCTCGGCTCAAATCAGCTCCCCTGAGATCCGTTTCTTGAAGAATTGCTCCAATTAAATCAGCATCTTTTAAACTTGCCCGATGTAGAATCGCCTGATGCAGGGTGGCTCCATGGAAATCTACCCTATCTAGGTTAGCCTGAGAGAGGTTAGCAAACATCAGGCTAGCTTCTTTGAGATTAGCCCCTGTCAACTTGGCTTTCTTAAAGTTAGCTTTAACTAAGTTAGCTTTACTCAAGTTCGTTGCTTCCAATATTGCTTCTTCGAGGTTGGCTCCACTCAAATTCGCACCACTTAGGTTAGCTCCGCTTAAATCGGCATAACTTAGGTTAACTCCCTGGAGACTAGCTCTACTTAGATTAGCTCCCCGGAAATCTACCCGTCTTAAGTTGGCTCCCGGCAAATTTACCTTATTCAGATAGGCTCCCTGTAAATTTAATTCTTCAAGATCTCGGTCTCCAGCAGCATACCGCTTCAGTAGTTCATTAACAATCATAAACATTCCAGGTTTGGATTCATCGCTTTGATTGGTTATGGCGATGTTCGCTTGGCTAACGTGTTATTTGTTGTTGGTTGTTGGTGAAGAAATACAATTTTAGAATATACTTATACCTCTTACTATTGTATTATTCCTCGGTTGTCAGAGATTTCCGGTAAGTGAGGTGCTAAAAAATAAAAATTAGTTGCAGCTGCCACTGCTGACCCTGGCGCTTGAGTTCAATATGCCGAATAAATTCTCGAAAGTAGAAACGGCGTTCTGATTCGGATAAATCAGACCAGAATTGGGGAATTGACACAGTTTGAGCGATCGCTTGTAAATTTACTGGAGGTAGCGCCCGGAGCTGGGTTTGCAGCTGGGAAATTTCTGTGCGGAGTTTGTAGGCACGTAAGTCAGCAGTTTCTACATCCAGCACTCCGCTGGCAGTTAAGGAGCCTAACTCAGCTATAATATCCTGCTTACCCTCAATTTGGCTATTTAGGGACTGCTTCACCCCATCAAGGTTAGGTATATTCATACCGGTGACAGCCCGGGGTAATTCCTGGCAAATACTTTGAATCGTCTTCTCCAAGACTTGTTCATAAGCGATCGCACGGCACTTGGGACTCTTCGGACAGTTAATTGGCCTAAGGTAGAGATATTCCTGCTGTCGGCGAGGTTTGGTAACACTAGTAACTGTCATCGCCGACTGACATTCCCCACAGATTACCAAACCGGCTAATGAGCGGGGAGCACTAGCAGTGCGGGGAGGTAGTTGCCGATTACGATGCAACAGTCGGTCAATTTGTGCTGCCTCTTCCCGGTCTAAAATAGCACTATGGGTATCGGAAATCACCTCACCATTGTGATAAGCAAGGTCGCCACGATAAACTGGGTTAGTGAGCCAAC
>JAAHGR010000799.1 GCA_010672425.1 Symploca sp. SIO2E6 | reverse complement strand
TTACTCTCGGACTTATGTAGTCCAGTAGGGTATGAGCAGTATGAGATGGATAAATCAGTACGTAGTTACTTGTTGCTAGAGATGGAGCAAGAACTAGGTAATCAGCGGATGCAACAGGTAGCCAGTTGTTTGATTAGTTATATCCGCCATCTTGATCACACTAACCCTTACATCAGTTTTGAGGAACTTGAAGCTCAAGAATGGGCGGCAATGGTTTATCTAGATGAATATCGCAAGCAAGTAGAGGATAAGATTGACGCTTCCCTACAAGCATTAGTCAACCGAGGCAAAAATGGACGGGCAGAATTAGCCAGATTACAGCGTCTAATTGAAGAATTTAGACCTCAGTTGAGTAGATATGACTCATTAATTAAATCTGCTAAATCTCTGGGAATCTGGCTCAAAGGTCAAATTCCTCCTGATGTTAGTCAATCCTATACGGTTCATGGGGTAAACCTTAGTTTTCCGGACATCCCACCCCTGCAAACTTTTGAATGTGAGGTGGCAACTATTGAGTTTGGAGCAGGAATAGGGATTGGGCTAGAACATTTTGATTTTGAAGTGGCAACTATTGAGTTGGAAGCAGAAGAACTGATTGTTAAGTATCATCACCAACAAGCTTATTGTTTTATCGAAGACTTAGGGAATGAAGTTGAGCTAGAGATGGTTGCTATTCCTGAAGGCAGCTTTATCATGGGTTCTCCAAAAAACAAACATTATCGACAGTATGGTTATGAATCTCCTCAACATACGGTAACCGTTAAATCTTTTCTGATGAGTAAGTATCCAATCACCCAAGCACAATGGCAAGCCGTCGTTGCTACTAACCCATCGAGATTTAATGGTGCTTCCCTACCTGTAGAGCGAGTCTCCTGGTACGATGCCGTAGAATTCTGCGCTAGGCTCTCTCAAAAAACTGGACGGCGGTATCGGTTACCCAGTGAAGCCGAGTGGGAGTATGCTTGTCGAGCAGGTACAACTACTCCATTTCATTTTGGCGAGACAATTACAACCGACTTAGCTAATTATGATGGCAACTATACTTATGGCTTTGGCTCTAAAGGCAAATCTAGTGAGGAAACAACTTCAGTGGGCAGTTTTGGCGTAGCCAATGACTTTGGACTCTACGATATGCATGGGAATGTTTGGGAGTGGTGTGCAGACCATTGGCATGATAACTATATAGGTGCGCCGACGGATGGTAGTGCGTGGGAGTATGATAATGATAATGAGAATTGTTATCGGCTGTTGCGGGGTGGTTCTTGGAACTACCTTCCTGATTACTGCCGTTCTGCGTGTCGCTTCAGCAATTATCCGGGTCACTCGCGCAACCTCAATATTGGTTTTCGTGTGGTGTGTGAGGCGGTGTGACTTGGATAACTGGCAGGATGCCAATTCCACGGAGAATAGTCTGTTGTGTGATAATTATACAGTGGAACAGGCTTCGAGCCTGTGGCAATCTCATTCAAGTAGTGATGTTGCTTACTGGCAGGATGCCAGTTCCACGGAGAATAGTTGGTTGTGGAATAATTTACAGTGGAACAGGCTTCGAGCCTGTGGCAATCTCAGTCAAATAGTGATGTTGCTGACTGGCAGGATGCCAGTTCCACGGAGAATAGTTTGTTGAGGAATAATTTACAGTGGAACAGGCTTCGAGCCTGTGTCAGTCTCAGTCAAATAGTGATGTTGCTGACTGGCAGGATGCCAGTTCCACAGATAATATGTTGTGTGATAATGATACAGTGGAACAGGCTTCGAGCCTGTATCAATCTCAGTCAAGTAGTGATGTTGCTGACTGGCAGGATGCCAGTTCCACAGATAATATGTTGTGTGATAATGATACAGTGGAACAGGCTTCGAGCCTGTGGCAATCTCAGTCAAATAGTGATGTTGCTGACTGGCAGGATGCCAGTTCCACAGATAATATGTTGTGGAATAATTTACAGTGGAACAGGCTTCGAGCCTGTGTCAGTCTCAGTCAAATAGTGATGTTGCTGAATGGCAGGATGCCAGTTCCACAGATAATATGTTGTGGAATAATGATACAGTGGAACAGGCTTCGAGCCTGTGTCAATCTCAGCCAAATAGTGATGTTGCTGACTGGCAGGATGCCAGTTCCACAGATAATATGTTGTGGAATAATGATACAGTGGAACAGGCTTCGAGCCTGTATCAATCTCAGTCAAATAGTGATGTTGCTGACTGGCAGAATGCCAGTTCCACAGATAATATGTTGTGGAATAATTTACAGTGGAACAGGTTTCGAGCCTGTATCAATCTCAGTCAAGTAGTGATGTTGCTGACTGGCAGGATGCCAGTTCCACAGATAATATGTTGTGGAATAATGATACAGTGGAACAGGCTTCTAGCCTGTGTCAATCTCAGTCAAGTAGTGATGTTGCTGACTGGCAAGATGCCAGTTCCACTGAGAATAGTCTGTTGTGGAATAATGATACAGTGGAACAGGCTTCGAGCCTGTGTCAATCTCAGCTAAATAGTGATGTTGCTGAATGGCAGGATGCCAGTTCCACAGATAATATGTTGTGGAATAATGATACAGTGGAACAGGCTTCGAGCCTGTGGCAATCTCAGCTAAATAGTGATGTTGCTGAATGGCAGGATGCCAGTTACACGGATGTTAGTTTGACAAACTATACCATTGCGATCGCATGATCCTGTAGGATAGACATCCAGGAATATCTTGAACAAGCAGAAGATGATAAATTAGTGACATCTTTGAAAGTATCTAATAAAGATGAAAGTGTCACTAGAGCTACCGGATATTGTTGATGTAGACCAACGCTACTTGATGGAAGCACTGGTAGCAATGCTTTATTTTAGAGGTAAGCTTTCAGAACATCAAGCCTGTCAAACATTGAATATTAATCGTCGAGATTTTGAGGAAATGTTGCCTCGCTATGGACTTTCCATTCTAGCAGACAGTCAAGACAATTTGGATATTGAGTTGACTACAAGATTAAGAGATGACTGGCAGGATGCCAGTTCCACAGATAATATGTTGTGGAATAATGATACAGTGGAACAGGCTTCGAGCCTGTGGCAATCTCAGCTAAATAGTGATGTTGCTTACTGGCAGGATGCCAGTTCCACAGATAATATGTTGTGGAATAATGATACAGTGGAACAGGCTTCGAGCCTGTGGCAATCTCAGCCAAATAGTGATGTTGCTGACTGGCAGGATGCCAGTTCCACTGAGAATAGTCTGTTGTGGAATAATGATACAGTGGAACAGGCTTCGAGCCTGTGTCAATCTCAGTCAAATAGTGATGGGGATGACTGGCAGGATGCCAGTTCCACAGAGAATAGTTTGTTGTGGAATAATGATACAGTGGAACAGGCTTCGAGCCTGTGTCAATCTCAGTCAAATAGTGATGGGGATGACTGGCAGGATGCCAGTTCCACAGAGAATA
>JAAHGR010000798.1 GCA_010672425.1 Symploca sp. SIO2E6 | reverse complement strand
AATCTAAACCATTAACTTACTCACTCTTATCATCAACAACATGTTGAGTGACTACAGATGTAAACTCATCTAATGATGGGGTTGTCATTGCTTGCAGGATAAGGTCTCCGAGTAGCTCAATATTATCTAACTTTCCAATGAGGAGCTTCAATTCCTCAGTTACACCTTCAAACCGAAACTCAAGGATACGGACAATATCCTGTTGCTTGCTCTCAAGGCGTCCTTTTTGCTCTCCTTCAAGGCGTCCTTTTTGCTCTCCTTCAAGGCGTCCCTTCTTAATTCCAATCCGTTCGACACTGGTAACGTAAGGCATATTTTTGTCCTCCTCTAAGGTTTGTATTTCTTGCCACAATCGCTCTTCTTCTAACTCTGGTAGTGCGATTAACCAATCGATTAAGCGAAACAACTCAACTATATTCTCTCTACTAAATCCACGTTCGTACAAACTCTTAATCAGGGAGAGTTTGTTTGCGTATCCAATAGCGACATCCTTGTTGGCAATTTGCGCTATTCGGTGTGCCTGCACAATCGCTGCTAATGGATTGGGGTCTTGTGCTAATTCTTCGAGATCATAATCTAGCAGCTTGACCACGGGAAATTTTAGTAGAGCCCCACAACCCCACAGCTTATGCTTATACTTACTAGGGCGCCAACCCTTTTCCTCATCACCGAGTATTGCTAAACTGACTACAGTCTTACGGTAGCGATCAAAAATCCGGTTGTGATAAATGTAGATACGCTCGCCAAAGTCAGTTTGACGTTGGGATTGTATTTCAATGTGGAGAAATACCCACTGTTCCTCTCCAGTTTTGCGCCAGACTTTGACCAACTTATCAGCTTCTCTGTTGCCGGTTTCCGTTTCCCGCTTGATCTTGTGTAGTTCCGTGTCCAAAAACTCAAAGCCGAACTCCCACTCGATATCCTCTGCGATGGAGGGAAAGAAAAAAAGCAAAAAATCACGAAAATAGAAGGCGATGGTTTCCTTCCAGGGACCGTCATACTCCCTCATCTCCTCACTCCTCCATTGTGGTTAAAGAGTCAATTTTAAGGGAATCTGACTTTAAAAGAGCAAAATTAGCAAGTTTACTGGCATTTGCTATTGTTTTGGGTTATATTATTAATAATGGAGTAGGTGTGCGCCTATATACAGTAGATTACCTATGAGTGATCTACACCAGAACAGGCAAGATGCCTGTTCCACATCCCTAAATTTCCCAACAGCTGAGATAACGTAGGTTGGGTGCAGCAGAGCGGAACCCAACACAATGATAGAAATGGGTGTTGGGTTACAATCTAAACCATTAACTTACTCACTCTTATCATCAACAACATGTTGAGTGACTACAGATGTAAACTCATCTAATGATGGGGTTGTCATTGCTTGCAGGATAAGGTCTCCGAGTAGCTCAATATTATCCAACTTCCCAATGAGGAGCTTCAATTCCTCGGTTACACCTTCAAACCGAAACTCAAGGATACGGACAATATCCTGCTGTTTGCTCTCAAGGCGTCCTTTTTGCTCTCCTTCAAGGCGTCCCTTCTTAATTCCAATCCGTTCGACACTGGTAACGTAAGGCATGTTTTTGTTCTCCTCTAAGGTTTGTATTTCTTGCCACAATCGCTCTTCTTCTAACTCTGGTAGTGCGATTAACCAATCGATTAAGCGAAACAACTCAACTATAGATTGGCTATGAGTGATCTAGACAAGAACAGGCAAGATGCCTGTTTCACATCCCTAAATTCCCCAACAGCTTAGATAACGTAGGTTGGGTGCAGCAGAGCGGAACCCAACATCAATTTCCTGGAGTTCTATAATAAAACTGGCGTTGCATTCATGCGCTGTATACGTATTTTGCCCAAACGGAAAGCGATCGCTCTCCCTCAAAGTGTCGCGTAACTGTATTAAATGCTTCTTCAATGGCTGCCAGCGTAAACCGGGACAAAATTCCGACCACGAATAGAGCAATTGTCCAGAGGCTGAAGCCCTTGCTATATAAACTGTCCCGCCTTAAGTTGGTAGCCTCTTCAATAAGGAATTATAACTGTTTACCCTAACTTAATATTAGACATCTCCAGAAAAGAACCTGAAACCCTTATTAGCAGATTTGCTGGCATTTGCTGTTATTTTTGGTTATATTATTAATAATGGAGAAGGTGTGCGCCTATATACAGCAGATTGCCTATGAGTGATCTACACAAGAACGAGCATCTTGCCTGCTCCACATCCCTAAATTCTCCAGGCTAACCAGCACTGTGAGCAAAAGAACCGTAATTTGTCTTGCACCATCGCAACCTAGATACCGCATTCTCGTAGTTGATGACCGGTGGGAGAATCGCCAAGTAGTGAGTAATTTGTTGACAACTGTGGGATTTGAGGTAAACGAAGCTGAAAATGGTCAAGATAACAAGATGGCTGAGCATTTAGGAGTGCTTTATCTTTATGAAGAGCTAAGCAAAACCAAGTCATCTCCCCAAGAGGTACTGACACCAGAAGTTTTGGCCTTCATGCCTACTACATGGATAGCACAGCTGCACCAAGCAGCAACCCAGCTCAATGATACACTGGTTTTCCGACTGCTGGAACAAATCCCCGAAACTCATACCTCTCTAGCAGAAACCCTAGCAAATTTAGCTGAACAACTTCGTTTTGATCGAATTATCGAATTCACTAAAACAACTACGAAATGAATAGCTATCCATTGTCTGAACTCAAAGGGAAAATTCTCGTTGTTGATGATCAACTTAACAATCATCACCTATTATCTAGCATATTGACCGAGCAGGGGTATGAGGTGAGAAAGGCTATTAACGGGAAGATGGCCTTAATGGGGGTGCAAACTGACCCACCAGATTTGATTTTACTCGATATTAAAATGCCAGAAATGGATGGCTATCAAGTTTGTGAACAGTTGAAAGCTTCTGCACAAACCAAAGAGATTCCGGTAATTTTTCTGAGCGCTCTTAATGAAGCTTGGGACAAGGTTAGAGCCTTTAGAATTGGAGGAGTAGACTACATTAGCAAACCATTTCATCCAGAAGAAGTTTTGGCGCGTGTGGAAAATCACCTGACTATTCGCCGTTTACAACAACAACTCCAAGAACAAAATGCACGTTTGCGCCAAGAGCAGGACAAGTCAGAGAGCTTATTACTGAATATACTACCAGAAGCGATCGCTCAAAAGTTGAAACAAAATGCTTGTCCCATTGCAGAGCAGTTTGATCAGGCGACAATTCTGTTTGCAGATATCGTTGGCTTTACTCCCCTTGCGGAGGAAATGTCTCCCCAAAAATTGGTGAACTTACTCAATCAAATTTTTTCCATTTTTGATGAACTAACCCAAAAGCATGGTGTCGAGAAAATTAAAACCATTGGCGATGCCTATATGGTAGTAAGCGGCTTACCGAGAGTCAGAGCAGACCATGCAGAAGCAAT
>JAAHGR010000797.1 GCA_010672425.1 Symploca sp. SIO2E6 | reverse complement strand
AATTGGTTCAGCAAAAACCTCTCCAAATTAGGTCTAGAGTACGTTTATTTTCTCCAAGAGAACGTGTATTCAATCCCCAAGAAATCGAAGAAGCAGCTCGTAGTACAAGAGAGATGGTTGAGAGAATAAGGTCACATTCCATCATGAGCAAGAATGAAATAGGGGACTAAACTTGATAAGTTGAGCATTGACTTGACAGCAATTCTCGTCTCAATGAGGCACGTCCAAACTCTCATAGACTATTCCCTATTCCCAGAAACCAAAGACTTTGTACTTCATCCAAATGAGAAACAGTGTAAAAAGGTTTTTTGACTATTGAAGCAATATCTAGATTAACTTTTCGATATCAGTGAGTTGAGGTATCCACCTAAGCAATTTTGGCTTAGGCAGGTGCCTAGTTTTTTTTGAAATCAAGAAGATTTGCAGGGTTTAGGAAGCATCAAAATGGTTTTTAGCAACAATGTTTTGCCTTTTGCACTGCTGGGTTTTCTATTTGGAATAATATTTGTATCTGATGGGTGGTTATCTTATCAAGGACAAGACCAATCATTTTTAAAATCTCCTAAAGTTAGAGGACTTATCTTTATTTTGGGAGGAGGTGTTATTTCATTATTAAGAGAATTAACACAAGAAGCAAATATAGACAAATCAAGCGCAATATCTGTTTACACTTTGTGTGTAACTCTATCAATATTCTTAGGACTTTTTGTCTTGGTACTATATGCAGCTTTAGTTAGTTTTAAGCGTCTCAGGGAAGTTTCGCGGGAAGAATCTTTGATTGAAACAGCAATTGAAGTATTGCCTTTTATGGCAATTGCTATTCAGGAAGGTAATAAAAAATTCATCGCAGAACTTGAGCAACAATTAATTCCTGAAAACATTCAGCAAAGAAATGACCTAATAGAATTTACAGCTGGAGCCTATAATAATTTATGTGAATATCATTTTAAAGACCTCAAAGGATGTCAAAATCTTGAAAAATTCATCAAGGAATATCTCAAAGAATTCATTCGTATTTTTTTGGACGACTCGTTAATTAACTATCGTGCTTGCTTGTATTTTCTAGACAAAGATCAGGATAAGCTATTATTTTTTACTGGATATACCACCTTAACAACACCATATTCAAGAAAAGATTTATCTAATAAAGACAGTTTAGCAGGGTATGCTATCGGAGATCCTTTTGTAGTTCATTTCTATCCTACGTCTCAGGCAAATAGTTCTTTGCCTTTTGCTCACAGAGGTAATCGCAAAAGGTATAAAACAGTAGCTGTTTGTGCTGTGGAGCATCCAACGCTTCATAATCGTAGTTTTCCTAAGATGGCCTTATGCGTGGACTGCATACATAGACGGTTCAAAGCTTTTGGCGATGTTGGTTATATATCAAACATCATGGTTATTCTATCTATTATTTTTGCTAATGCCTTGACTCTCATGGACATTGATGATGAAGCGATAAAGCAATATATCATAAGTCGGCGTTAGTTTGTTTTCTTAACTCCGGTATATATAATCCTTTGATATTCAATTTGCACGATTAAAGTGATTAATAACAGATCCTTTGGCAAAATTTAACTTCAATCGCTTAACCGCCAGGGAATTAATTCCCTGGCTCATAGCTAAAGTCCGTTAAAACGGACTGGAATACATATGTAATACCAAATCCGGTATCGATATACCCGCTATATCTCACCCTGTAGAGACGTTGCATGCAACGTCTGGTGAGCGAGTTTTCGCAGTTTGCCAAAGCGGCTCCATTGTAACCGGATTTGGTATAACTAACGAGGTTTTCTGATAAAGTCTTCTAAAGAGACTGGATGATAAGATTTTCAGTCCACAAAGCCTGGACTTGATCTATGAGTCTGGAGTTTAAACGAACAGTTTAAAGTAGCATGTTTAATTGTCCCTGTGCCCATTCTCGCAGTTGTTTGTCAGAGTCTTTAGTGGCTCTTTCTCGTAAGATTTCAAAAGTTTTTGGATTGCTAGGATAGTAAGTGAGGAGTGATTCTAAAGCAGCTTTGCGAGGATTATCTTGCCATTCATTAATACGCACAAATGGATCGCTTTGTAAAATTGCACAAATAAAATAAAATACTTCTGGGAGTTCATTATAGTACTTCCCAATTGCCTCAACTGCAGCATATCTTACTCCCCAATCTTCGTCCTTCTGTGCTCTTTCCTTAAGAATGTCTAAAATATCTGGCGTTGTGTAGTAATGGTCTTTAGCTATAGCTCTAATTGCTCCTACACGCATTCCCCAATCTGCTCCATGTTGTGTCCATTGCTTTAACAACACTAAGACATCTGGTTGATGATGATAGTGAACTAAAATTGCCTGCACAGCACCATATTGTATAAATGAGCTGCTACTTTGTTCTGCTTGTTGTTTGAGCCAGAGCAGAGTTCCATTAAAGCAACGGGCAATTCTTTCCATTATTTCTATAGAACAGGCAAAGGATAAACGAATTTCCGGAATTTCTGCTTCTTTTTGAAGGCTTTGAAGTAGTTGATTGCTGATTTGAGAAATTGCTGTACAGTTACTAACTTCAGAAACACAATCTGCTGCAAGTAGTAAGTTAGACAAACCACCAGGTTCTAGTCTCCCCTTTTGCCAAGGTACTTCTGAGAGAAATTCCCTGCGATTGCACTTCTGCTCTTGTAAATATTGAATCAACTCTCCCGCAAACTTCGCATCAATCATCCCACAAATCAACCGCAATACCTCATGCCAAGTATCATCCTGCCAATGTCCTCCAAATACATCATCCCGCAACTGCTCAAAACTCCAAATCCGCTGCTTCTCGAACCTGTAGACAATCTCCACTGCACAAAAATATTCCAAAAACGTGCGATGAACAAAACCATAGGTATCTGCACCACGATAACAGAGGATAAAATTACGCTCTCGCAACTGCCGAATTAAGCGATTCACCTTCTCGCGAGGCTCACTAAAACCCTGATTACGCAGATAATCTGTTAAAATTTCTGTCAATCGTTGGGCACTAATCAAATTCCCCTTCAACCCTTCCTCACCCGCCTGCATCTCATAGGCAACCAGACGCAACATCTCCTGTTTTTCCCGTCGTCCGATCGCGTCCATTGGTAACTGTAACCGCTTGTGATCCACATCCCAATGGTATAATAGTACCCGGGAAGCCTGATCATATAAGTCAGCGCGATCGCGTGGTAACTCTTGCCGCCGATTTAAAATTGCCATCATCGTCAGCAATAGGGGATTATCTGCTAAATTTTGGATAGCTTTAGAATTAGCGATCGCATCTTTTAACCGCTGTTTCAATAATTCCTGATCAGAATCATATCAAATCCGGCTAAATACTTATCGTATCCTTCTACCTTGCAACCTTCTTCCTTCCCTTCTGCCGTCTGCCTTCTGCCTTCTGCCTTATTGTCACCAAAGTGTAACTATTCTACCGGATTTG
>JAAHGR010000796.1 GCA_010672425.1 Symploca sp. SIO2E6 | reverse complement strand
TGATAAATCCCAAATACGGGCGGTTTTATCATCTGCTGCGGTTGCTAGAAGCTTGCCATCAGGACTAAAGCTAACGCTAAAAACTCTTTTGATCAGGGCTAAAGCTAACGCTATTGACAGAACTCTCATGTCCATCCATTTGCGCTAATTGTTTTCCTGACAAATCCCAGACGCGAACAGTTTCGTCATCTCCCGCAGTCGCAATCAGCTTACCATCGGGACTAAAAGCAACACTCTTAACTCCATTGGGGCTATAGTTATCACTGTTAACTTCACCAACTTCATGGTCTTTTATCTTGACTTCTTCCTGACCAAAACGACTCCAAAGTCTAACTGTGCCCTCTTTTCCCGCAGTGGCAATAAACTTCCCATCAGGGCTGAAGCTAACACTATGGACTCTTTCTTGGTCGCTGTCCAGACGATTTTGTTCCCGTATTTCACCGAGGATTATTTGCAAAGCCAGAATTGGACTAGCTGCTGGATATTTTTCTGGGGAAAGACCGTCATTCACTAAAGCTCGTAATTCTTGCCCACTACGCATAGCAGATACTAATGCTTCTATCTCCCCTGAACGTAGTTGCCGTAAGGCACTCACTCCAGCTTGCTCTAATCGGGTTCCTTCTTCAGCTTCTTGCTGTTTTTCTAGGGAGATGACTGCTGTACCCAAAAATATAGCTGCGAATAGAGAGCTTCCAACCAAAAAAATCGACCCAATCCAAATCTTCTTCTTTGCTTTCCGATTGGCAGTTTCTAGGGTTTGATTAGCTTCTGTGAGTAAGCGCCGTTCAAATTCTTCGTTTCGACGTTTTGCTTCTTCTTGTTCATAAAACGTTTCGCTAATCTCGATGTATTCCCGTTCGCCGGGACTGAGATAAGTTCGATATTTTTCCTGCCAATTTTGCGCTTCACCGAGGAGGTAGCCCCGCAGCAACGCACCCTTATCCTGATCACTCGCCTTCCACTGACGGATTGCTCCCCTCAATCGCTCTTGCCAGGTGCGGAATTGGCGGTCATTGTTAATCCACTCTCGCAGGCGTTCCCATTTCTGAATTAAAGCTTCGTGGATAATCTCAACGGTTTCTTCATTGTTGAGTGGATCGGAGTGTGGCGGTGGAGTATCCGGGGAAGCATTGCTATTGACAGAACGACTTCCCGTAATGACGAGACGAGCATTTGCAAAGTGGGTAACAACATCCCAGTTATCTTTCCCTACCTCCCCGCGAGTTGCCAGTCTGCGGGTGTCTTCCGTCCCTTCACCAAACTTGACTAACTGCACAAAAACCTGCTGTGAGCGTCGTTGCCGTTCTGCATCAGTAAATTTTTGATATTCTTGGTCAGCATAATTGGCGAGAGCCATTTCTACCCCGCCAATGTCCTCATACCCTTGATGGGTTAGCTGAGCATTTTGCTGTTTTGCCCAGAGTTTTTCCAAGGCGAACTCTAGCAGGGGAAGATTTCCTGACTTCCCTTCCACAGCATCTAAAATACGATCAGTTAACCCGGATTCGAGCTTGACTCCCAACTCTTTGGCTGGTTCTTCAATCACCTGTTTCAATTCCTGCCGATTCATTAATCCGAGTTTTACGTCTGCATCTTGTAAAGCATCGGCAAAGGGACGGTAGGACAAAGCCGATCCGAGAAAATCCGCACGTAGTGTTAGAACGAGAGTCAAGTGTGGGTTTGAGTTAACGGCTTCCAACAAGAGATCGAGAAATTGCTGTTGTTCTGAACTTTCCGAACTTTGGGTGTAGAGTTCCTCAAACTGATCGGCAATTAACAATAAACGGTTCGCATCGGTATTGTCGTCTAAAATCCGCGATACGATCATCCCAATCTTTTGTTTCCCCTCCCGCCACTTCTCCGCTAAGGCTTCCGCATCGAGATCCTGCCGAATCTTACTTTCATTCGGTTCTCGTAACCGCACTAACACTGCTGCTAGTTCATCAATGGGACTTTTTTTAGGACGGAAAGATTCAATCAGCCAGTCACCTCTTTGACGCAACCGAGGTAATAACCCGGCAAATACTACTGAAGACTTACCGCTTCCAGATGGTCCGATGACAGCCACCAGCGATTGTCGCTCTACCGCTGCCACCAACCGTTGGATAGATTCCTCCCTGCCGAAGAAAAACCTTGCGTCTTGCTCCCGAAAAGCAAACAACCCTCGATAGGGACAAGCGGAGATCGCCTGTTCCCGCAACATGTCCCATGCTGACACCAGCACATTTGCTGGAATCACAAATGCGGCTTTAGCCTCGGTGCGCTGCTTCTCCGCAGCTACCGCCATTCCTGCAACTCCCTGCAACTCCTCATCCCAAACTGGTGCGCCGCTAAACCCTTCCTCTAGGCGATAGCCTGATTGTTTAGTATCCTCTAGCTGTACCCAACCGTTTGCAATCCTACCTCGAAACTTCCCTGATGCCCACGCACCGTTGGACTTGCCTTCTGGAAATCCCAGCACTCGAAAATCATGTCCCCAGAGGTCTTCTGCTGTGACCAAACGTGAGGGTTGTGCTGCTTCTGGGAGGGGACTTGTCAATTCCAGTGCTGCAATATCTTCGACAGATTCTTGGGGATTGACGGGCAACCAAAAAATGACTTTGGCTTTGAGTTTCTCTTCCGGCGCAACTCTAGGAAAATCCAAACTCACCTCAGTGGTTGGCATCTGGACACTATCCGCTCGAATACCCAAAGCAAAACCGATGACGTGGGAGCAGGTGAGAATGTGTTGCGGGGACACCAGGAAGCCTGCACCAACGACTTTGCCAGAACTCGCGTAAATCCGAACGACGGAAGGTTCAAGTTGAACCGCCATGAGTTTACCCTTTCCACTTTAAGGTAATTTCGTAGTTGACCTCAGCTTTTCCAGAAGCTATCACTGCACCCAATTCGCCACTCATTTTCAACCCGAACTTCACTTCTACTTCATCAGCAGGTTCGTTGAGACTCTTTACCTTTTGGATAATGGCATTGGCAACTGGTTGAATTTTTCCGATCGCTGTCTCAAAGCTCTGTTTAGCCTTTTGTGCCACTTCATCGCCGATACCAATGCGATCGTCTGTCGGTGCAGGAGTTTCATCTACCTCCACCAAAATAAAGTCTCCATCGTTCAGGGGGAATTGGACTATGTTTTTCACGGGAGCTCCTCGTTTGTGAGATTGGAATAAACTTCTTTACTGTTGTCACAACCGCCTAACCGCTCAGCCTACCATAGAGGAGAAAAGACGCACAACAGAGAAGTGTTTGCTGCAAACCCAAGCGAGTTTGGGCTTTATCTGGGCTTGATTTTTGTTTAAGTCCCGCTAATCAACTCTCAGGAAAAGAGTCTTTCTCCTCAAGTGAAAATCATCTGACTGATTCGATGAAGAGGATCTTTATGGTCGTTAAACCCGTAGCAAACAGCATCACCAAGGTTAGGGGAGCGACCGAGGCGCTTACGAGTCA
>JAAHGR010000795.1 GCA_010672425.1 Symploca sp. SIO2E6 | reverse complement strand
TACCACCGGAAGTAGGTATCGAGCAAATGCGTTACTTATTCCAAGTATTCCAAGCCAACCGAATTGCGATCGCGAACTATCAACCCCAGCCTTATTCTGGTAAGGTAGTCTTGTTTTGTGCCAGTTCGACCGCCGAAGACCGAGGCTGGAGTTCTCTAATCACAGGAGAGTTGGTAACCCATACTATTCTAGGAGATCATTATACGATGATGCGGTCGTCCCAGGTTCAAGTCTTAGCTCAAGAATTGAAAACTCACCTGAATTAGAACAGAGGCAGACTACAGGAGGTGTTGATGGAAAGTGTTTTTCAGCGATCACTGAGCGAAAAATCCCATTCTTATCTCAAGTTCGGTGGAATACTTACACTGCTTGATAGCAATAAGATAAAATAAAACTAGTACTTAGGCAAGGGTTGAGGTTGGCTATGGTTTCCATCAACTACAAACCAATACTCGAACAGCTCGATTCTCCCCATTCACAAACTATCTGTGCAGGAGAATCGCCCCAGGAAACATTGCCGACAATGTACGATTTACCCAGTGAGTATCCAGAGGAGCCAGGATTGCCCGATCAATTTCATGATCTGCAACCACAATTGCTCAGTCGCAGCCTCGAGTTGAGCAATTACGACAGTGAAAATTGCTTTAGTGCTTCTGACCTCAACCTCTACTATGATGTCAACCATCCTCTATGGCACAAACGTCCCGATTGGTTTCTAGCGCTGGATGTACCTCATTTGTATGAGGGTAAAGACTTGCGGCGGAGTTATGTGGTGTGGCAGGAAGGCCAAAATCCGAATGTGGTAATCGAATTTTTGTCTCCAGGTACGGAAGTAGAAGATTTGGGACGCTTTTATGAGGAAACGACCAAGGTAGCTAAGGCAGCATCAGCAAAAAAAACTCGAAACAAGCCTCCTGGGAAGTTAGAGGTGTACGAAGAATATTTGCAGGTTCCTCACTACATTGTTTATAGCCGCTACACTCGAAAGTTGCGCTATTTCAAGCTAGAGGGAGGAAAATATCAGGAACAATCAATTAACCCAGAAAACCCAATGGTTTGGTTAGCAGATTTAGAGATTGGTTTGGGAATTTGGGAGGGAGTATTTGAAAAAGTCCCTGGTTATTGGTTACGCTGGTGCGATGGAGCTGGGAACTGGTTGTTAACTGATACAGAGCAATCGGAGCAACGGTTAGAGCAATCGGAGCAACAGTTAGAGCAGGAGCGTGTGGCCAAAGAGCAGGAGCGTGCTGCCAAAGAGCAGGAGCAGGCAGCTAAAGAGCAAGCCGAGGCTAAATTAATGCAAGCTGCCCGAAACCTACTGGAAAAAGGAATGGAAATTGAGGAGGTTGCTCAAATATTGGGTTTATCACCAGCGCAGTTAAAAGCTCTCCAATCGCGACAATAAGTAGGTTACTCTTAATATTTGTCGTTATCTAGGCAAGATAGATCTGCTATCCGCCCGCGAAGATCCCCGACTTCTTGATTGAAGAGCCGTGATTAATTCAAAAAACCGATAGAAGAAGTCGGGGATCTGGGATTTTTGCCTGTTGCCTCAACCTACCCCTACCAATTTTTAATTCTAATTTACCGCAGCCAAACGCCTGAACCTCTTACCACCGGAAGTAGGTATCGAGCAAATGCGTTACTTATTCCAAGTATTCCAAGCCAACCGAATTGCGATCACGAACTATCAACCCCAGCCTTATTCTGGTAAGGTAGTCTTGTTTTGTGCCAGTTCGACTGCAGAAGACCGAGGTTGGAGTTCTCTAATCACAGGGGAGTCGGAAACCCATACTATTCTAGGAGATCATTATACGATGATGCGGTCGTCCCAGGTTCAGGTTTTAGCTCAACAGCTGGAAACCTACCTGAATCAGAAGTAATACCAAATCTGGTTTAGTTAACCCCGTTTTGAGAAAGCTGGGGAAGCTGGGGGAGAAGATAACGGGAGTAGAATAAGCGGATTTGGTATTATATCTTACTGATAAAATTCAGGTAAATAGCTTCAACAAGCATGAAATAACTTGCTTTTGCATCTTGGGAGATACAGCAGTTTTCGCTGTTATGTGGTACACCTTTATCCCCCCAACCCCCCTTAGAAAGGGGGGCAGAAAAAGTCCCCCTTTCTAAGGGGGATTTAGGGGGATTTTTCTTACTGTACCTCATAACATCGCAAAGCGCTGTAACTGACCAAGTTCACGTTTAATGATAGAGGTTGTTATTGTTGTTAAACGATGAAGTCGCAAAGTTGATGATACACGTAATCCAGTTAGAACAAACTCTGAATCTGATTTATTGAGTATAATGTCAGTGGGTAGGGAAACAGATAGAACTTTGCTAGTAATAAAAGCAATGACAATGTGTTTCTTCGGGGTTATAGGATCTGTTAAACAAACAGCAGGTCTTACTTTAGTAGATGAGAGGTCATCAAATGGAAATGGAACCAAAACTATCTTATATTTAGTCATGGAATGGTTTTCCGTCACTTAATGAGTAAATATCCTCCTCTTGATCGTGAAGATCATCGAACACAGGATTGCGTGAAGCTGCGAGTAACCATGTTTCCTCTACTTCATCATTTTGCTCCAAGTGTTCCAAAAGCCGAGCCAATAGTTTTATTTGATAGTCCTTCGGAAGCGCAAGAACTTCAGCTTCAAGATTTTCAATAGTCATGGTTATTTGAAAGATGTAATCATAGACCTTATTATATCTTAAAACTTAATACCTAACACCTAATTTTGGTAACCGCGAGGTTATCGACAGGGCGCGTTTTGTGCCAAAATTATCCTCAAATGCGATAAGAGTGACCCATTAACCGCCCCTACAAATATGCGGGATTTTCTGCCAATTCTACATTCTACATTCTTCATTCTTCATTCCCCAAGTTGACTTTCTGCTTGATTTTCTACTATTATTTTACAATGGAAAAATGTGCGCACATATATGGTAGTTGAGAAAAAACAGATTTCTTGGGTATACTTCTCCAAAAGATTGCATCAAGATAGATCTGCTATCCGCCCGCGAAGATCCCCGACTTCTTGATTGAAGAGCCGTGATTAACTCAAAAAACCGATAGAAGAAGTCGGGGATCTAGGATTTTTGCCCGTTGCCTCAACCTACCCCTACCAATTTTTAATTCTAATTCACCGCAGCCAAACGCCTGAACCTCTTACCACCAGAAGTAGGTATCGAGCAAATGCGTCACTTATTCCAAGTGTTCCAAGCCAACCGAATTGCGATCGCTAACTATTTAAAACAAACTCTGAATCTGACTTATTGAGTATAATGTCAGTGGGTAGGGGAACAGATAAAACTTTACTCGTATGCTTTGGACACCAGCGAAGCTGATCGCTTACAGCACCAGCAGATGATCGCATCACATTGAAACCTAACACCTAACACCTAATTCTTCATCCCCAAAGTTGACTTTCTGCTTGATTTTCTACA
>JAAHGR010000794.1 GCA_010672425.1 Symploca sp. SIO2E6 | reverse complement strand
GGCAATGCCTGTGGATTGGGCAATGACTCAGAATAACTTGGCTACTGCTTACAGTAATAGGATAATCGGAGATAAGGCTAATAATCTAGAAGATGCGATCGCTTGTTACCATAATGCTCTAGAAGTTTACACTCGTGAGGCAATGCCTGTGGATTGGGCAATGACTCAGAATAACTTGGCTACTGCTTACAGTAATAGGATAATCGGAGATAAGGCTAATAATCTAGAAGATGCGATCGCTTGTTACCATAATGCTCTAGAAGTTCGTACTCGTGAAGCAATGCCTGTGGCATGGGCAACGACTCAGAATAACTTGGCTACTGCTTACAGTGATAGGATAATCGGAGATAGGGCTAATAATCTAGAAGAAGCGATCGCTTGTTTCCATAATGCTCTAGAAGTTCTTACTCGTGAAGCAATGCCGGTGGATTGGGCAATGACTCAGAATAACTTGGCTATTGCTTATAAAAATAGGATAATCGGAGATAAGGCTAATAATCTAGAAGATGCCATCGCTGGTTACCATAATGCTCTAGAAGTTTACACCCGTGAAGCAATGCCGGTAGCATGGGCAACAACTCAGAATAACTTGGCTACTGCTTACAAAGATAGGATAATCGGAGATAAGGCTAATAATATTGAAGAAGCGATCGCTTGTTACCATTATGCTCTAGAAGTTCGTACTCGTGAAGCAATGCCTGTGGCATGGGCAACAACTCAGAATAACTTGGCTACTGCTTACAAAGATAGGATAATCGGAGATAAGGCTAATAATATAGAAGAAGCGATCGCTTGTTACCATTATTCTCTAGAAGTTTACACCCGTGAAGCAATGCCTGTGGATTGGGCAACGACTCAGAATAATTTGGCTACTGCTTACAGTGATAGGATAATCGGAGATAAGGCTAATAATCTAGAAGATGCGATCGCTGGTTACCATTATGCTCTAGAAGTTCGTACTCGTGAAGCAATGCCGGTGGATTGGGCAATGACTCAGAATAACTTGGCTACTGCTTACAGTGATAGGATAATCGGAGATAAGGCTAATAATCTAGAAGATGCGATCGCTTGTTACCATTATGCTCTAGAAGTTCGTACTCGTGAAGCAATGCCTGGAGTTGGATAAACCGACTGAAGCGATCGAATATATTGAACGTAGCAAAGGTAGAAACCTGGTAGAGTTGCTAGCTAACAAAAACCTCTATCCTCGAACTGATAGCTATCCTAACCTAGAAATTCACCAAACTCACTGCCAACAACTGGCACAGCTGCGACAGGAAATCCCGGTGAGACAGCGAGAGTTAGAGATATTAACGATAAATCGGAAGTCAGAGAAGGAGTATCGAGACAAGATCAAGATACAGCAGCAACAGTTAAACTATTTAAAACAGCAGCAGGATGAGCTTCTTGAGGAAATCAACCAATTAGATAGTAGTTTTAGATTCACTCAACAGGTAGAAGCGATTCCCTATAGTGAGATCCAAACCCTGATTGATGAGAATACCGCTATTATCGAATGGTATATTACCAGCAGTCGGATTCTTAGCTTTACGATCACTCGTCACCATCAGCAGCCGCAGGTGAGACAGTCTTCTGCTGAAGACAGGGAAGCCTTAATTGATTTGACTTTTGATGAATATCTGACTAGTTACTACAATAACAAAGACGAGAACAAAGACGAGTGGGAGACGAAACTAGATAAGCTACTAAGCCGATTAGCCGAGATTCTGCATATTGAGGAAATCATAGCTGAACTTCCCCAAGGATGTAACCAGTTGATCCTTATTCCCCATCGCTTCTTACATTTATTCCCCCTTCATGCACTACCCTGCGGCAACGATAATGTAGGGGCAAAGCATTTGGGCGATAATTTATCGGAGAAACCCAAATTAGACAATCCAAATGCTTCGCCCTCCGGCAACTTCGCCCTCCGGCAACTTATCGGAGAAACCCAAATTAGACAATCCAAATGCTTCACCCTGGGATAAGACATACCTACTTGACTTATTTCCCCAAGGAGTGCGCTATGCACCAAGTTGTCAAGTACTGCAACTGAGTCAAAACCAACAGCGTCCTAATTTTACCAAGCTTTTTGCCATCCAAAACCCGACTAACGACTTATACTATACCGACTTAGAGGTAGAAAATATCCTCCCCTTGTTCCCCTCCTCCCAAGTCTTAGCTAGGCAGGATGCAACGGAAACAGCGGTTAAAACTAATCAAGAAATGCTAGTATCCCACTGTCATCATTTCTCTTGTCACGGTAACTTTGATTTAGAATCACCCCTAAAATCAGCACTAATCCTCGCTAAAGACCAAAGTCAAGAAGATGGCAACCTTACTTTAGCAGAAATCTTTGGCCTCAGTCTCAATCAGTGCCGTTTAGTTACCCTCTCCGCTTGTGAAACCGGCATTACTCCGGTTTTCGGTAATACTTATGAATACAACAGCGATGAATACATTAGTTTACCCAGTGGCTTCCTGTATGCAGGAAGTCCCAGCGTAGTCAGTAGCCTCTGGAGAGTAAATGAATTTCCCACTGCCTTCCTAATGATCAAATTTTATCAAAACCTTAGTCAGTTTCCTACCAAAGAAACCGGTACAGTTGCCATTGCTCTCAACCAAGCTCAAATCTGGCTACGGGAAGTTACCAAAGAAGCACTACAAGAGTGGACAAGCCATCTTTCCCTAACTCCCAATCAGAAATTCGATCTATCACATTGGCTCAGGAAAATGCCCCCCAAAGCACAACCATTCCAATCACCTTACTACTGGGCTGGATTTTGTGCGATCAGGAAGTAGGAAGTAGGAATTGGGAATGTAGAATGTAGAATGTAGAATTGGGAATTGGGAATTGGGAATTGGGAATTGGGAATTGGGAATTGGGATAAGTCATTTAAATGATACTGGCTTCGAGTTAAAAAAATACTTGATGATTGCTGGGGCTGATTTTTGACGAAATTAGGTGGTTTGAGCCCTTTTGCTCGAAAACACAAAATGGTACAGTAATGTTATGATGCCTTTCTCTTAACTTTTTTCTCCTAAATAAGCAATTTAATCGCTCAAACCCTGATAACGGCGTGGTGAAAGTGGAGAAATTTGGCTCAAAGAGGACTTCGGGTGAAGGTGGTTGGCTGATTAAAAAATTAGTACGGTTAAATTGGGATGGTTGACATTGTGGTTGTTGTGTGCAGGTTAGGTAAAGACGCGATCGCACTACTGGCGTGACACAGCTAAAATGAGGGAATAAGTAGGTTGGGTGAAGCGGTAGCGTAACCCAACATTTCTTGTGTGTTGCGTTGGGTTTCACTGCGTTACACCCAACCTACATTTTTAGGTATGTCACTAAGAGTCCGTTTTAACGGACTTGAGCTATTAGCCAAGGGTTTTAACCCTTGGTGGGTTCACGCAGTTGGTGAGATAATATAATGAAATAGATAGGTTGGGTA
>JAAHGR010000793.1 GCA_010672425.1 Symploca sp. SIO2E6 | reverse complement strand
GAAACCTACCTACTTGACAAATTGTCACTCATTCTTCTTGAGAATAAACAATAATTATTGAGAATTGCTTACGGAAGAATGGGGTTTGATTGCGCGAGAGCGATCGCTCTCGCAAATATGAAGAAAGCTCCGACTAATGCATAGCTTTTTCAAGGGGGGTTGGGGGGATCAATTCTTAACCGAGCAGTATTGATCCACGCCTCGGTTACAATGGAGAGCCGGTCAAGTATTCCCTCCAAAGCGGGTTTCTTGCAAGAATAGCAACGAAATATTAGCATTTTACCCAAAGAAACCCGGTTTCTTGACCGACGCTCTAGAGAGTGCGATCGCTTAATTTATATGATTATTGTCGGGAGCAATTTTTTTAGTTCCCCCTTTCATCTCATCAAACTCAGGTTTCTTTGGTGAGGAGTCAGACCCCTCAGTTTATTCGCCCACAGTATCTTAGCCCAAACTCCAGGTTTTAGAAAAACGGCAAATTATCCATTAATTTATCAAAATTTCCCATAGCAGCAATAATCCCACAGGAGATTGTCAAGAAAAGAATGCCAATAAGTCCTTGAGCGAAAGAAATTGAAACATGGAAGAAAGCTGAATAAGACCACAGAATTAGTATCGTAACTAGTCCAACAGCACTACCAGCCAGAAAACGCTTAATTGCTTGGAAATTCATGATCCCACGGTCGAAATGAGCTACAGCTTCCATAATAACATGTTGAATTTTAGGGATTAAACATTCAGTAGAGAGTAGAATGCTGCCATAATGATTGTCATAATTATGTATTTGTAGTCCGTTAAAACGGACTTGAGCTATTAGCCTTGGACTTAAGTCCAAGGCGGGATTTGACTTAAGCAAACAACTCTGGATATTGCTCTTTAGCCCACATTGGCATCCCTCCTTCTGGATCTTCAAGCTGACGATCCAGTAAATCGATGATGTCTTCTATTTCATTCAACAAATCGAAGACAATGATATTACAATCTAATCCTTTAGCATCCTTAAAAGCCCTAGTATTCTGATCTAGTTGAATATAGAATTTGGGATCAATATCACTGCCAATACCAATAATCACAATTTTGAGTTCATCTTGGCTGTTGAGCTTCCTACAAGTTGCTTCTATCAGTTTAACAAACTCATCGCGATCGTCAATTTGACCATCAGTGTAGATAAGAAAGAAGCCACCGCGCTGATTTCTGGTAGCAAACCATTGGCTTAAAAGGTGATCGAGAGTTGGTACTAGGTAAGTGGAGGTAGCTGGTTGATTTTCAATAAAGAAAGTCTCTATTTGCTCAGAACTAGTAATGTAGGCAGTTTTCTTATTGACTCGATTGGGACTAAAACAAGTAGCGACAATTTCTTCACAAATCTTTTGACCATCTAAGCTTGTTTCGTTTAAAATACGGTAAACGTGACCTTCGAGGGGTTCCGGGAGAAACTTCCAACGAATTTTACCACCGGTTGATTGGTCTTTCCGCACCATTGAGCCACTTTGATCGATGAGCAGGAAAACATCACGATTAAAGATTTTGGGACTTGCCATATAACACCTACATTGAGACCAAATATTTTTCTATCTATTTTATCAGGATCACCCCTGATGAACAAATTTTAAGTACTTTGACAATGGTACTAGAGAGTTGATTGGCTCCCATTGTTCCGCTTTACTCCCTCCAATTCCCAATTCCCAATTCCCAATTCCCAATTCCCAATTCCCAATTCCCAATTCTAATCCTCCTTATTAGAAGAAATCAAATTACGCATAAATTCTAATGCATAGGAGGCAAGAGCAATCAACAGCATCAGCCACACCAGCAAATTTTTATTTTCTGTCTGTTGCCAGTTGTTTTTGATAGTAGACCAAGATTTGGGAGAAATTTCTTCCCAGTCATCGGTTTCCACTAAGGTTGAGAGACTCCGCCAGATGCCAGCATTAGAGAGAGTTTCTCTTTTTTTGATACCTGTGACAATTACTAGGGTACCGGGTTCTGTAGGTAACTGATATTCCCTGAGTTCTTCGGCTAGCTGATTTCTCAGCTTGGCTGAATTTTTACCGATTTTCTTAGTCAGGTTCGGTGGTTTACTACCAGGTAAGAGGGTAGATGAGTGAGCTGAAATTAATTGCCGCATCTTCTCCGAATCAATGTGAAAGCCATACTCACCTCCTAGGGGAACAACTTGGTTAATTTCAGCAGTTAAGGAATGCTGTTCTTCAGCTTGCAAAGCACGTACTGCCAAATTCCGCAAAACTGGTTCGTCAGAAGTTAAACCTACCCAAGCTACAGAGATGCGGATTTGGCGTTCTATAAAATCGACTCGCTCATCCGGTTCAATACCTGTAATGAGTAAGATTAGGTGCTCGTTTGGTAGTTTTTCCAGTACCACTGAAGGAGACTCACTATCGATTAAATTAGTGACTTCCAGGGAAATCGGAGGTAGTTGCTCTTGGGTTGTCCCATCTCCATAGATTTGGAGCCAGCGGTAGTCATAATCCTGTTCAAAACCTCGACTCTGTACATAGATATCCATACCGAATTCCCTATCTAAATATTGAGCAAGTCTTGACCTTGCAAAATGGCGAAGCCGCCAGTATTTTTACAACCTTTGGCGAACAGTTCTACTGCTTGTTTGAGTTGAGCATCGGGATTGAAAATTTGTCGCACCAGATTAAACATAGGCCAACGGCGGTCTTCGAGGTGAGCTTTTAGCAGGAAGCGCAACAGATACCGGAGTAGTTGTTCGCTATCTTGGGGACTATATTTGGCATCAAAGCTAGTTTTGCGGAAGTAAAAACGGGGTGTACTGAAGTTTTCGACTTCAATTTTCCAGAAAACAACACAACCTACGGTTTGGACTGGAGTGGTGACTACTGCTACTTTATCAGCTCGGCTGGGTTGTTGTAAAAATTCGAGCAAGGGTGCATATTCGTTTTTGATCCGCCAGACTAGGTGTTCGGCAGAAGCTTCGTCTTTGACATAGGTTTCACATTTAACTGGAGCAAAGATAACTAGTCGGGGTTCGTCGAGATTTTGGTAGGCAGTTTTGAAGAGGGAAAGAATTTCGTCTGGTCGATTTCTCAGTTGATGCCATCTCCCATTTAATTCCATAATAGCGGGAGTATCGATCGCAATGATCACAGCAGCGCATTCTCGCAGGAGTTTGTGGACGAATCTTCTGCCAGCCACATCACTGGGTAAAATGTAGCCTCCTGGATAGTCCCGGAAGAGTAAGCGGAGGGAGGGTTTTTCCTTTCTACCGAGATCAAAAATATAGGATGGGAGTGATTCCGGACCAGCAGTTGCTGCGGTGCCTCGAATGCCTTTTTTCCGTTCATCGGCTTTAAATTCGTAGGTGAGGCTTTTGAGTTGTCCGAGGTATTTTTCAAGGATCGCTGCGGTTTCGAAGGCATTTTTTGGCCTAAAACTGATTGGAGCAATGTCCCCTAACTTTTTAGAACCAAA
>JAAHGR010000792.1 GCA_010672425.1 Symploca sp. SIO2E6 | reverse complement strand
CTGACAAGGGGGAAAGTTTTTTACTTTCGGGTGGGGATAAGACAAGGTGGACAAGGTGGACAAGAAGACTCATGAGGAAAACCGTATAAATTATTGTTCGGTTATTAAAAATCCCAGATGCAACATTCATCCCAGTTTTTCGTGAAACATCAACATATGTCTACTTTCCCTCCTTGTCCTCCTTGTCTCTTATTGACCGGAATATTAAAAACCTACCCTTGTGAGATCTCCCCATCTCCCCATCTCCCCATCTCCCTTGTCTCCCTTTTATATATGGGCGCACACTTTTCCCATTATAAATAATATCAAAAAATAATAAAGATCGCAACCAACCTACATCTATTGCATCATAATAAACCGTATTTACGTTTTGTAACATAGTTGCTGTTTATTTCCACCTACCTACCTACTTAGATGGAAACGTAGTTAATCACAGGAGCTGGTAATTAAAAAACAAGTAACTAGATTTGGCTATCCCTGATCTTCGTGAAACACTGCCGATACAAGTCACAACTGACAACTGCGCGATCGCCGGAAACTGTAATCAATCCCATACTACTCAACTTGTGAGAGAGAATCGGATCTAAAGCAACAGGTTCAGTAGCGTTGACAACAGTATCCAAAGCTTGGGCTAATTCGGGCTGTTGTTCCAGGCTTGCCCAATGACGTTGTAAGTGATTACGATAAATTCCCATAGCAATGGGAGAACTTTCTAGGAGTTGTGGTAGAGTTATTTCCCCTCTACTCAGATGATAGAGTGCTAATTGTACCAATGCTGGATGTCCCCCAACCATTACCATTAATTGGCTGATTTCTTCCCCATCTCCCCAGTCGAGTCCGTAGCATTGGGCCAACTGCTGCACCTCTTCGGGGGTAAAATGCTCTAAATGAATCGGTAATCCGACATTGAAAGGAGACTGATTAAGTTCCAGAGGAACATAAATCTCCGTCGAGTGAACCACAAGCAGGCGCAGTTTTTGCCAGATAGGCAATCTTTTGGCTTCCTCATACCAAGAGCGCAACAAAGGTAAAAAATCCTTCGCTACTTGGGGATGCTCTAGAATTTGGTTCACTTCATCCAATGCCAAAATCAAGGGAGTATTAATTGATTCGAGCAAATATTCCTCGAAGTAGAGAGTGCAACTAATTTTACTTCCAAGGTCTTCATCCCAAAACTCATCTAGCATTGGTTTGCGTCGCAGCTGGCGAGCAATATTAGCACACAGCCAGCGCAAAAATTGATTCGAGTCCCTCAAAATTGCCTGATCGACTTGTTCTAGATTTAAACTGACAGTGTGGTAGTCCAGGTGATTGGCATAATCAATAACTCTCAGCAGCAGGGAAGTTTTGCCCATTTCCCTGGGAGCCTTAATCCGAATCAGTGCTCCTGGTTTCTCGATTTCTCGATAAACTTGCTCCTCAAGGGAAGAACGTTTCAGATAAAAAGGAGAGTCGAGAGGGACTGAGCCACTAGGATAGCAAGGTGAGTTATCCTGATTAACTGGGTCAGGATTTTCCGTTAGTTCTTGCTTCACAGGTTCTGTCTGTTGGGTTGTTTGGGTTGTGACATAAGACTCGAGCAGCACCCGACAGTTTTTCTTGGTCATGTGCTCACCAACGACCTCAGAAAGTCGGCAAAACAACTCTGGAGCAACCACATTGGTAAAGTAGCCGGGACTATAGCCTGCCTCGATCGCTATTTGGTTATAAGTTTTATGCTGCCAAATACCACGCAAGATGATAATTTCTGCAGCATTAAGGGGGCGATTTTGGCTCTCAATTAGCTGAGTGTCAACAGTCTCCAGCATATAATCGAGGTTCATAGAAATTCAGTGCTTGAACAGTATTAATTTAACACTTTGTGAAGATCTGTCCTCTATCTAACATACCTGCCCAAAAAATAACCGCTTATTACCAAAAATCTCCCTACAAAACCCGCTTCAAATTCGTCTGCTCTTTACTAGGGTTTTCCATTATTCTCAGCATTTGGGGTTCTATTGCTTCACCCCTATCTATTTTGCGAGCTACTTTGAGCAATAGGTCAGCGATCGCGATCGGTACTCTGATCGTTTTGGTTCTTCCTAGATTCCAACTCGGAGCCGGTCCTCTACTTCCACGCTGTATTTTGTCTTTCATTATCAGGTTAAGTATTGAAAAAAACTTATTACAAGTATTGTAACTTGACACGAGTTTATTCTACAATGGGATTATAGACAACTTATTATCACAAAACTTTATTATCTTATGGTAAAAACAATTAGTCACCCAACCACTCACTCCTGTGCTTATCAGCAAGCATTGGAGGATTTTGGGATTACCCAACTACTGTCCTATTTGCAAAACTACTCAGATAACGATTTCAGTGCCGCATCAATGGATTTAGAGGAACAAGAGTTAGAGAGTTTAGCAGCAATCCTCATCCAGCATTTGCTCGGTAACCTCAAAGGCAAGCTAATTGCCAGTTATTTACATGCGATCCGTCATGGTGACTCCCATGTGAGATCGCATCCCACCAACCTAGAAATTCCTCTACCTGCGGGTGAGTTACCGGCCAATTTCCCTCAACAGATCCCACCCCGCTATCAAGCAGGCGATCGCATCAGATGGCAACCTCTAATATCAAGTTATAAGGCAGAAGGCAGAAGGCAGAAGCCAGAACCCACCCCTAACCCCTCCTTGGAGGGGAACCGGAGGCAGAAGGTATTCGGGAATTATAACTGTTTATCCGAACTTGATATAACCAACATTACAGATTGGGGTATAATAATTGGGCACTTTTATGCCTATGCTCCCCACTTGGGTCAGTGGTCAATTTACTATCTCATCCATCTGGCTCCCAACTCCCCTAGTTCTACCTGGACAGTTACCGACATTGCTTGGGAAGATGATATCCAACCTTACTCCGATAACAAAGCAAACTCGACATTGGAAAATAGAGAGATACCGAACAATAGCTCTTCCCCAAGCAACTTACTACCCTATCCAGTAATCCAGCGATATCTACATACACCTCCCGGAAGCTACCGTTATGGACGAAGAAAAGAGCGAACTTTGACTCAGCGAGAGCAAGAAATCATCAGACTTTACAGCTATTGTCAACTGGGAATGACACCTCAAAGATTTTATGCCAAATGGTCAGTGAATCAAGATCGCATCGCCATGATCTGCTCAAGATCAATTTCTACCGTCCGACGCTGGTTTAGCAGAGGTCGCAACTACCGTCGTCCCATGTCCAATGATTTGCGTCATCTAGCAATCATGGACTTCTTGCTAGAGCATTTCGAGGACATTCCCCAAGAATTTAGGAATTTGTTAAATTGTTGAATTGTTAATTAGCCATTCCCAATTCCCAATTCCCAATTCCCAATTCCCAATTCCCAATTCCCAATTCCCAATTCTCAATTCAACAATTTAAGTTTTTGCGATCGCCTCAGTTTAGCGATCGCTGACTGTTCGATCTGCCTC
>JAAHGR010000791.1 GCA_010672425.1 Symploca sp. SIO2E6 | reverse complement strand
GCGGGATAAATGCTTCATTCCTTCTTACTTTTTACTTGTTACTTGTTACTTGTTACTAGACCCTATTTAGGTGTTATACCAAATCCGGGTTAGTTACCCCCGTTTTGAGAAAACCGCGAAAACCCTGTAGAGACGTTGCATGCAACGTCTCTACAGGGTGGGACATAACGGGGGTGTGTATGCCGGATTTGGTATTAGGTGCTGACGGAGTAACAAGCAGCTCAAAAGCTTGCTGATACTAATGCTCACCCTACAACAGGTTTTTTCTTGTTTCCCAAGGAAATTAGGGGATAAACATTCGTCGCGTGCCTTTATAATCGTTAATATCAACTGCAATTTCCACCAAACGTTCGGCACATCTTTCTCGATATTCAAAATCAACTAATAATCGATCAGCATTCCCAACAGTTATCACTGGTAACGATGTTGGAGTATTTTCTTCTCGCATAACTTGTTCAAGGGAATCATTCCCTTTCATGCTACGATTTGCTGTTAGTAAAATCATTTTTTCGGATTGAGACTTTTGCCAAACTACCCGATCACTACTCTCAACTGCCAACCCAATTTCCCCAAATGTTATAAATTGAATGGAGATCAGACTGAGCCAACCTTGAGACGCAATCTCACCCAACAAAATGACGGAATGACCCTCTATATTATGGTCAATTAAAAAAATCATACTTTGGATTCGCGTCTCGCCCGCATTTGTTGGAGTTTTTCCCGAATGGCTTCCGTACCAGGTTTGGGAGGTTGAGCACGTACTTTGGCAATGCGTTCGCGATTTTGTTCTTCGTAATACCGTCGCAGTTCTTCAGCTTCTTGAAGTACGATTTGATATTCTTGTTCGACATGAGCACGATGGCTTTGAATATAATCTAAAGCCGTGTTAATTTGCTCTTCGGTGAGGTTCAACAAAGCACGGATAAATTGAGGTGGATATTGAGCCTTTACATAGTCCATAACATCATAAATGGTGATGCGAGTTCCGGCAATGGTCAATCCGCGTTCTGTTTGAATAATCACGGGTCGTGTCATTGTACGTTACTTCTACTGTCGGGTAGGAGCTCCATTTTTTTCTACATTTTACATTCTACATTTACCTGTGATGCTGCTTGCCCCCCTGATCCTCTCTTCTCAAGAAGAAGCATCCTTCTCTGATGCCTCTTCCTCAGATGTGGTACTATTGAGCTCATCCTTGAAACCTCTGAGGGTTTTACCTAAGGCGCTGCCCATTTCCGGAATCTTCTTGGGACCGAAAACCACAACAGCGGCAATCCCAATGACAATAACTTCAGGCCATCCTAAACCAAACATCTGATTCTCCGTTATAAACGTTCCAGGAGCTTTGCCCCATATGCTTGCATCTTATATCAAGTTCGGATAAACAGTATAATTCTCTTCTACCTTGCAACCTTCCTCCTTACCTTCTGCCTTGGAGCCCTCTGCCCTCTGCCTTGTTGCAACGATAATGTAAGTATTCTACCGAACTTGATCTTAACGCTTTTTGCCGCCCCGTAAGCCAATTTCGATGCATCTTAGCTTAAACTATTGAGTAAAGTAGGATACCTTTCCGATAAGACTCAATATAGTAAGTGGACAAAATATAATTTTTACCTATGTTAACTATCTCAACCGGCTCTCTACGGGAACAACAGCACCCCCTAGTTCATCGGCTAGCTGACTGCATTGAGTCTAACTGGCAGCGCCACTTGGAACTCTCACCTTATCAGCTACCGGCTGAACTCGGCTACGTAGAGGGACGGTTAGAGGGAGAAAAACTAACGATCGAAAACCGCTGCTATCAGACACCCCAGTTTCGGAAGATGCACCTGGAACTGGCAAAAATTGGTAAAATAATCGATATTCTACATTGTGTAATGTTTCCCAGACCAGAATACAACCTGCCGATATTTGGTTGTGATCTAGTAGCGGGAAGAGGAAAGATCTCCGCTGCGATCGCGGATCTTTCCCCTGTTAACTCGGAACGTATCTTACCCAATGTCTATCGCCACCAAATACAGGCTCTACCAACACCTAAGTTTCAAGAACACCGTTCTCTTCCTGCTTGGGCGGATATATTTTCAGAATTTTGCCTATTTGTACGACCGAGTAGCGAAGAAGAAGAAAACCAATTTTTCAATTGGGGCGATAGTTTATTAGAGATTCACTGTAGCCATGCTGCCGATGCCTTACCAGTTTCCCCAGAACAGCAAGCAGAAATTATTGCTGGTCAACACTATTATTGCACCAAACAGCAGCAAAACGACAAAACCCGTCGTGTTCTGGAAAAAGCCTTTGGTCCCGAATGGGCAGAACGTTACATGACATCGGTACTGTTTGACTTACCAACTTAATGGAGAATTTAGAATTTAGAATTTAGAATTTAGAATTTAGAATTTAGAATTTAGAATGGAGAATAAGGAGCTCAAAATCCTTGCATCTTCACCAGGGAAATCCCTGGGTAACTGAGGAATTCGATTGCCCAAAACTAGGATAATAAATGCTTCATTCTTTCTTACTTGTTACTTGTTACTTGTTACTTGTTACTTGTTACTTATTCTCACTCGCCCTAATTATCAACTCAGCTAGCTTGTCTGCTGCACCGGGTTTTCCCCGTACCTTACGTAAGCGATCGCGAATTTCTGCTAACTTTTCAGGATGGTCAAGCCAATCGAGAGCAAGTTCCGCTACTTCCTGAGGTTGGAGATGACCTACTAATTCTGGCACAATTTCTTCTTTGGCCCAAATATTTGGCCAAGCAAACAGATGTTTGTACCGTAAAACTAGCTGTAGCATTACCCAGTTAATCAACTTTGCCAAACTAGTACCAATCCCTGGTAAATTTACTAACAGACCAGGTAACCCATCCCAAGCACGCATCGCATCTATTTGTTGAGCTGGGAGCAAAACAATCATCGGTACTGCTAAAGAACCCAATTCCGCAGTATTGGCTCCTATAGTAGTTACGCACAGATGACATTGAGATAGCAACCCATGAGCAGGAAACTCTTGCCAAAGTTCTACCCGTAAGCCGCTTGGTGTCTTTAGGTATTGGGGAATTGGGAATTGGGAATTGGGAATTGGGAATTGGGAATTGGGAATTGGGAATTGGGAATTGGGAATTGGGAATTGGGAATTGGGAATTGGAAATTGGGAATTGGGAATTGGGAATTGGGAATTGGGAATTGGGAATTGGGAATTGGGAATTGGGAATTGGGAATTGGGAATTGGGAAGAGTCCACTTTCATCTTCTGGTGGTGAAATTTTTTCATAGGGACTGCCTTCTGCCTTCTGCCTTCTGCCTCCTGCCTCCTGCCTTCTGCCTCCTGCCTTCTGCCTCCTGCCTTCTGCCTCCTGCCTCCTGCCTCCTGCCTCCTGCTTTCTGCCTCCGGTTCCCCTCCTGGGAGGGGTTAGGGGTGGGTTCTGCCGGGTGAACGAAATATGAGGTGGGATTTCCATTCTCCGCG
>JAAHGR010000790.1 GCA_010672425.1 Symploca sp. SIO2E6 | reverse complement strand
GCAGCTGGTACCGCCCAGGATGGATATGGTAGTACAGATACTCTACATTTTCTCGAGAATGCCATTGGTTCCGACTTTAGTGATATCCTCATCGGTGATAGTCAGGATAACTTCCTCTCCGGAGAAGCAGGTGAAGATCTGTTGATTGGTGGTGTTGGAGCCGATACCCTAGATGGAGGAGTGGGAAGTGACACCGTATCCTACTTTACCTCAGCTAGTAGCGTTGTCGCTAGTCTGGCTACAGGTACCGGTTCTGCTGGTGATGCAGCAGGAGATATCTTCCTCGCGATCGAAAATCTGGAAGGTTCCATCTACGACGATATCCTGGAAGGTAATGGTCACAGCAATATTCTGATTGGTAACCAAGGAAACGATATCCTGACCGGAGGCGGCAGTCAAGACCTGTTTATTGTTCAACAAGCTGAAGGGACAAAAACCATCACCGATTTTAGCGGCTTAGGTAGGGGAGGCAATCCATCTCTAGCTGTCATTGCAGAAATCGATACCCTGAAATTTTCCGGTACAGGGTTAGTAGCGCAAAACCTGCTCTTGACTCAAGTAGGAAGTGACCTGATGATTCACTTCGAGGGAATCGATAACACCCAGGTTATTCTGAAGGATTTCGCTCTCGAAGATCTTGATAATCTGAACCAATTAGGCGGTCGGTTCGGCCAATTGGGTAATATTATCTTTGATGGACAAGACCAAATAACAGACAGCTTTGATGTCTTCAATGCCAACCAAAGGGGAGTCAATGCCTTTAGTCGTCATAAAGTTACCTTCCTCAATGACCTGGATAATACCACTAAGGGATTTAACCGGTCCAATGATGTAATCAATGGTCAGGGAGGCAATGATCAGATTCAAGGACTCAGTGGAGAGGATATTCTCCGAGGTGGTGCAGGCAACGATACATTAGAAGGAGGAGATGGAGCTGATCGACTGATTGGTAATATAGGAGATGATTTGCTCGACGGTGGTCAGGGTAGTGATACCTTAGAAGGTGGTAGTGGTAGTGATATCTTTGTACTGACTGCTCAATCTGGGTTGGACATTATTAGTGATTTTGAGATTACCTTTGACTTACTAGGTCTATCTGGTGAGTTAACCTTCAATGATTTGTTGATTACTCAAGGTACGGGAGCCCAGATTAATGATACTCTGATTAAGATTCAAGATAGTGGTGAGCTGTTAGCTATCCTTAGTGGGGTTCAAGCTGATGGTATTACTAGTGGTCATTTTACGGTGATTTAGCAGGAAAGTTGCGATCGCTCCTGATTTGGTGGTAGGATATTTAACAATGGAATAGGTGTGCGCCTGTAAGGTCGAAATTGATAGTTATCGCAAAATCCGATAGCGTCAAGAATTGAGGATTAATTAAAAACCAGCCTTTACGCAAATTGGTATATCCCACATCGATAGGTCAGGCCAATGATTTCTGCGACCCGGTCGATGATAACGTTGTAGGGGCGTATTGCATACGCCCTTTACCATAGTTGAATATTATTTTAAGGAAAGTCAACTCGACGCGATCGCATCTGTCTTATCGGCTTTCCACAAATTACCTGAGGTTGAAGGTGTATGCTATTGAAAAGGGCGGGAAGCAATACGCCCCTACGGTAAACGCGATCGCATCGTGATGGAATTCCCACAGTAATCCAACCAACATGATTGCGATCGCACAGGATTTGGTGTAGGATATTTAACAATGGAATAAGTGTGCGCCTGTAAGGTCAGAATTGATAGTTATCGCAAAATCCGATAGCGTCAAGAATTGAAGATTAATTAAAAACAAGCCTTTACGCAAATTGGTAAATCCCACATCGATAGGTCAGGCCAATGATTTCTACGACCCGTTTGATGATAACGTTGTAGGGGCGTATTGCATACGCCCTTTACCATGGTTGAATATTATTTTAAGGAAAGTCAACTCTACGCGATCGCATCTGTCTTATCGGCTTTCCATAAATTACCTGAGGTTGAGGGGGTATGCTATTGAAAAGGGCGGGAAGCAATACGCCCCTACGGTAAATGCGATCGCATCGTGATGGAATTCCCACAGTAATCCAACCAAAAACTATAGCGATCGCTCCTGATTTGCTGGTAGGATATTTAAAAACGGGATAGGTGTGCGCCTGTAAGGTCGAAATTGATAGTTATCGCAGACCCGTTTGATGATAACGTTGTAGGGGCGTATTGCATACGCCCTTTACCATAGTTGAATATTATTTTAAGGAAAGTCAACTCGATGCGATCGCATATTGCTTTATCGGCTTTCCACAAATTACCTGAGGTTGAGGGGGTTTGCTATTGAAAAGGGCGGGAAGCAATACGCCCCTACGGTAAATGCGATCGCATGGCGCGGGATGAAATTCAAACAGTAATCCCACCAACATGATTGCGATCGCACAGGATTTGGTGTAGGATATTTAATAATGGAATGGGTGTGCGCCTGTAAGGTCAGAATTGATAGTTATCGCAAAATCCGATAGCGTCAAGAATTGAAGATTAATTAAAAACAAGCCTTTACGCAAATTGGTATATCCCACATCGATAGGTCAGGCCAATGATTTCTACGACCCGGTTGATGATAACGTTGTAGGGGCGTATTGCATACGCCCTTTACCATGGTTGAATATTATTTTAAGTAAGGTCAACTCTACGCGATCGCATCTGTCTTATCGGCTTTCCATAAATTACCTGAGGTTGAGGGGGTTTGCTATTGAAAAGGGCGGGAAGCAATACGCCCCTACGGTAAATGCGATCGCATCGTGATGGAATTCCCACAGTAATCCAACCAAAAACTATAGCGATCGCTCCTGATTTGGTGGTAGGATATCTAACAATGGAATAGGTGTGCGCCTGTAAGGTCGGAATTAATAGTTATCGCAAAATCCGATAACGACAGCAATTGAGGATTAATTCACTATTGATGTAATAATCCTATTGCAGCAAATACTCTGATATCGGCAATAAAGCGATCGCTTTCACTCGTAGGGTGGGCAAATTGAAGCTATTTAACCAAAGGAGACGATAAGTTGCCTGTTTTTGCCCACCAATCTCTACCGGGGGAGAAAGCTGGTGAGCTGCTAGCTACCCTCAATGGAGTTCAAGCCGACAGTATTACTAGTTCTCACTTTCAATAGGGTTTGGTGCTTCTCAAAATCCGGTTTTTTGGATTTTTTGAGCAAGCGTGCAAGATCTGAGCGCCCAAGGAGCGCGTTTCCCGCTCCCCCAACAAATGAAAGAAACACAGTCAAATCCTCTTCCCTTCTGCCTCCTGCCTCCTGCCTCTTCCCTTCTGCCTCCTGCCTCCTGCCTCGGAGCCTTGTGTTTCTTAGTACGTAGTGTTAATTTATACTTCACTGGGGTATTTAGAGAGTGACAATGGAATACATCTATCATCTTGCATCACCGGCGCGGTTCCAAGCTCAGAAAGTCAACGGTGAGTATATACCAGAACAATT
>JAAHGR010000079.1 GCA_010672425.1 Symploca sp. SIO2E6 | reverse complement strand
GTACATTTTCCCGATGCTAGTGCAAGGATTTTGAGTCATTTTACCAGATTTTCGGGGACAAGCAAAGTCACTAGCGTGATTGAAACTGTTGTCTGGCATGGCTTACACACTTATACAGCAAACCCTATTTAACTCACCACCATGAAGATTTATACCCACAACCCAAGCAATTTAAACCAGAAAGATTTTTAGATAGGCAATATACACCCTATGAGTTTTTTCCTTTTGGTGGTGGCTCCCGTCGCTGTCTTGGAGAAGCTTTGGCACTATTGGAAATGAAGTTAGTATTGGCAACTATTCTTTCCCATTATCAACTGTCTCTAGTTGAGTACCAATCGGTAAAACCTCAGAGACGAGGTGTTAATATTACTCCTAGTGGTGGAGTTAAAATGGTGTTGGAGAAGTAATAAGTAATAAGTAATGAGTAATGAGTAATGAGTAATGAATAATGAATAATGAGTGATGAGTAATGAGTAATGAGTGATGAGTAATGAATTCATACCAAATCCGGGTTAATCACCCCCGTTTTCAGCAAACCGTGAAACTTGCTCTGAGACGTTGCATGCAACGTCTCTACAGGGTAGGAATAACGAGGGTAGAATAGGCGGATTTGGTATCATCATCCAATTCCCAATTCCCAATTCCCAATTCCCAATTCTCAATTCTCAATTCCCCATTCCCAATTCCCAATTCCCAATTCCCAATTCCCAATTCCCAATTCTCAATTCCCCATTCCCCATTGCACGGCTTCTAGTAGGTGCTGATGAACCGACTTGGATGAAGCCACAAGCAACCCTGGTAAACTATAGTCACTACACTCAGATAAAGGTGGCGGTTCACTGCCGTCGAATGTTGTCACGATACACCCTGCCTCTTTTGCCAAGAAAGCAATCGCGGCTCCATCAATGAATTTGCCTCTTCTAATTGCGGCTCCTGCTATATCTCCACTAAGAATGCCGTTAAGATTGGGCATTGGCGCTTCCTTGGAGTAGCAAGTTGCTACGTCGATTACTTGATAATGCTCCTGAAGCGCTGCCGTTAATTTTCCCATAGACCACCCCAACAAAATGCTTTGTTGGTACTCGGTAACTTTTAACGGTTCACAGGCTTCTAAGTCTGCTTCCAGAGGACCTCGAAAAGTGCCTTCCCCTTTGATGGCATAAAAATAAACGTTTAAGGCAGGAGTAATGGCAAGTACAGCTTCATACTCAGAAGCCCCCAAAACACCTAGAATAATTTGATAGTTAGTATGTCCATCTTTATAAAACTGAGTACCGTCGATGGGATCTAAGGTGATTAAGTAATCCCCTGATTCTTCGAGTTTGAGAGAACGGAAATATTTAGTATTGCTAGAGAGTTCAAACTCTTCTCCATAGAAGCTGATTTGAGGGAAACTACCTAGAAGTACCACTTCTACCAGGTTTTGTACGGCAACATCGGCATCAGTCAGTGCCGCAGCAAAAAAGTTATCACCTTCATCCTTAGATGGCAGTGTTGCAATCATCGGTTGAATTTGACGAGCATAGGCTGCTGCCATGCGCAGATGGGGGAGTAAGGTTTCCAGAATCTCGCGAGGGGTTGGTTTTGAATACATCGATTTGATTACTCCTTCATCGTTGCCACAGCCTTTCATTATTGATGATAGTGAAATTCTGTAAAAAATAAGTAAAGAGTGAGTTAGGTAGTGCCAAAGACCTTAGAGAGGTTTATATATAAGCGCACACCTCAACCATCATAAAATGATGATAGCAAAAAATAATGTTAAATGCAACCAACACACGAACTTAGTCTTCTTGGCTCTTGCCGCATTCAGAAAGATCCCCGAAGTTGAGAGCAAATTCTTGCAGTATTGAGAACCCCGACTTCTTAAAGAAGTCGGGGTTCTGGGGATCTCACCCATAAGCGATAAGCGATCGCTTTAAAATAACAATGTAGGTATTAATAGCCTTGGAGTAATCCTTCTAGGTTAGCTTAACCTAATCCGCTAATTTGAGGGATTTTTGCCATCGCTCTGAGGACTCGGAGAAGGTTGCTTTTGTGGCGTAGGAGAAGGAGGAGTAGCTGGAGGCTCACATTCACCCAATTGAGCAGGACTCAATTTAGAGTTTGAAGGCCGAAACTGCATGATATTGTCTCGAATACCTTGTTTTACTTTAGTTTCTAGAAGCCGACCAATATCCCCTGGTATTACTTGAGATAAAGTTGCCTGAGGCTTCTCTTGGGGTTCGCTGTTTAGTTGAGGCGTCTGTTTGGGTTCACCAGGTAGGTTTTGCGGACTTTCAGGCACATTACTAGCTGAGTCTGTTTGCTGAGTTTCAGAGTCGTTGGTAGCAACAGAGCAAACTTTTACCTGTAACCATTGAATATCCTCATCAAGGTTTAATTTTTCAGTTACCTGCAAAATACTACCAGCAGGTATCAATTTCTCCTCTGTTAGAGCTTGAGAATTCTTTACTACTAACGGAATATCATCCTTAATTTCAATCCAATCATTGGGTTGAATTGATGCTGGTATATTTGGAGAAGGAGTTGCAGTAGGACTGGGTATGATACCATTACTATCAGAGGGAATAGGTGATGGAGGATTATTACCAACCTGGTCTCCCAAAATAGCAACCTGGTTCCTGAACCAATAATAAGCTGCGGCTCCCCCACCTAGCAGTAGTAATAATACTATTCCTAATAATCCCCAAAAACGGCGCCGAGATGGAGAATTAGATAGCTGTTGGGTTTTCACCTGGGAAGGTGCAGCACTAGCTATGGGAGTTGATAATGTTGTGGTTGAAGGAGTAGGAACTATCGCTGGCTGGATTACTGATAGGTGGGTTTGCCAATTTTCCAGAGGTCTTACCTGACAATGAACCAGAGCAACAGTAACATTATCGTGACCATTTTGTGTGTTGGCAATCTCAATTAGTCGTTTTCCTGCTCTCTTTAAATCAATTTCCCCTTTGAGAATAGGCAGAATTTCTGTTTGCCAGTATTGCTCTACTCTGTCGTAATCACTTAGTCCATCAGAACAAAGTAGAAACACACAGTCCTCATCCAAGATCAGACGTTGTACTGTCGGATGCAAGGCATTAGATGAACCCATACCCAAAGCTTGAACTAGAGAGCCCGATGTCGGCATTTGTACTGCATAACGATAAAGAGCATAGCCTAAACGAACCTCACGGGAAGCCAAATCATCATCCAGGGTAACCTGGTGACAATTGTTGCGAGTTATCCAGTAAACTCGACTATCTCCCACATGGGTAATATACATTTGATGACCAAAACTTTGGGCCATCACTAAGGTTGTGCCCATACGTTGCCGGTCTGACCGTCGCTCGGTATCATTTTGTTGGCTAATTAAATCATTGGCAGTACAAACAGCCAGTTCTAATCCAAGGGTTAGGCTGGTTTGGTCTATTTGTTCTGGATCTTTCGGTAGCTGTTCTAATTGCTCCTGAAGCGTCTCAATCGCTAAATGGGAGGCAACCTCTCCACCTTCGTGTCCCCCAATACCATCGCAAACAATTGCTAAATTAGCTCCAGTTGTAGAACTGAGCAATTGCTCACTGGGGGGATAGCAAGCATCTTCGTTTTGGTGACGACTCGGACCAGCGTCAGTACTAGCAAAAATTTCCGAGGTGCAGGATTGGTTCCGTCGGCAATCTTTTAATGCCTGCTCGATCATATCCACCAGCTGTTCTGAGGTTCGTAGCTGTCCATCAATCAGTTGGGTACACAGTTGTTGGAAAAAATCAGCAATGATTGGTGAGATACCTACTAATAGGCGTTCTGACCACAGTTGACCAAGTTGTTGTAGAGTTGGTTTGCCTTGAGTATCCGCTTGCAATCTCAATAACCGGACAAGGGAACCTTCAACTCTCAGTATTTCTGGTATGAACAAGCTTGAAGCAACACCTTCACTACTCAAGGGTTGCCACAGATTCCCTATCTGCCACAACCAGTTCAGCTGGCGCATAGCCGAAGCATTTTTCCAGGCAGTAGTCAATTCTGGAAACAGTTGTCCTTGAGCATCGGCCATCTGTATTACTCTTATGGGAACTTTTTCGAGTAACCAGACTTCTGGATGGCGGCGTCCCTTGGTTGGAGTTAAACGCCCGTATAATTGTGGGGTATGTAAGCCATAGGGACAAAGCCGCAGATAAGGCGTAAGAACTTGAGGAATATCTTGGGGTGTATCTGGTGGTATCGCCGGTTTCATGTCCAAAATTACCGAAGAGTGCATCAACAGATAACGTTCTGCAATTATTTCTCCCGGTTCATAAGCTTTGATACCCTTACCAATAGCCCACAAGTAGCGCTTGAGCAGTGGTGTACGACATTGCTCGCAAAATTGATTGCTTTGGGCATTGGGAGCTTGACAACGGGTATTCGGGCAGTGGAGCATGGCCGTAGGATTGTCCATGAAAATTATTCGCTACGTTCAGCCGGCATGATTTGGCAATAAATAGCACTACTGTGACAGGGAAGTGCTCCCTTTTATTAAAAGCCAAAACCAGCCTATTGATCTCAGATTTTAACTTCCGAATCAAGACTTGGAAAAGTAACAAGTACATTATCCAGTTAAGCCTAGGGAGGAAAACTCCCTAGGACACCGATTCAGAAACCGGGTTTCTTTGGGTAAAATGCTGATATGAGAGTTATTGTCCCCACGAAAAACCCGGTTTCTAGGATTACTGAATCGGTGTTCTAGCTTCGCCAGCGCCTTCAGCTTCCCCAGCAATGGGGTGTTGTTGTATGTGGAAGTCCCTAACTAGCTTAGGCCAGAGGAGTAAAAAGTATATCCACCAAATCAAAATCGGTATAGTAATCAGAACGGTCACCCAGACAGTCCTTGCCAGTAACCAGCTACTCCAGATTACTCCTGCTCCTGTGAGCAAGATTGACCAAGGCTGGCACCACCAGGGCTTATAAGTCCAAGGACTTGAATGCTGTTGTCTAGACAAAATTTTACAGTTATCTTCCTTTTAATCTTCTTGTACTCTGCTCGTGCAGCACAGCAGAAATAACTGAGCAGCTAAAATCTCTTTGTCCCCCTTGTCTGGTCTTAAGGTGCTCAAGGAATTCTGCTGTGCTGCACTAGCACCCCCGGCTCCCTAGACTCCCCGAAATGGGATATTTTTTTATTAGGAAGCCCCTTGAGGCTCTACTTGCGGCAATCCCATACTGTAGTTGAGAACGCGACTCTCCAGATTATAGCTAATTTGCCCCTTTTGCAGCAGCGATCGCATCAAATGCTCTAGGTCAGAGCCAATACGTCGTAGATTGTATTCGGTTAAATCTGAATTATCGTAAGCTCCAACTAGTTCATCGAACTTACGATAAATCTCTTGCAGAGAATCTTCATTCCAGTTAAATTCGTTATCCGGGTCAATGTCTAAGGTTAAAACGTTTTCACTCTCAACCAGTTCATTGTTCTGAACTTCAGCCGCATAAATGCGAATGTGACGGGTGGTGGACTTTAGCAGCATGAGAACTATCCTATGGATACTGAATAATTTTAAGTTTATTGACAAAAATACTATGGTATCATATCCGGTCAGTAAGTTTAATAGGGGAGCATCTGGCTCATTAGCACCTCAGCACCAAATATTAACTCTAAATAAAAAAGTCAGGTATTGCTAACAATCTATGGTTCAAAACAAATATGCATGACCCAATCAATGACATAGTTAGACAAGCTCGCCAGGGTAGTGTAGCAGCGATTATTCAAACCCTCAATGAGCACCTAGCAGACTCCAGTATAAGAACCAGAGCAGTTTTTAACGACGGGGTTCTACAGCTTCTGTGTGAGGCAGCAGCTGCCAAGCAACTCGAACAGTCTGTACTGGTGCCACGTATCCGGCAGATTCTTGAAGGTATTGCCCCCCGTAATATTCGTCGCGTCAAGATTAACAGTCGCATTGTACAAGAACAACAGTTACTTTGGCTTGAAGAAATAATGCGCAATCCAGAAAATCAGCTACTTTGGAGTGAAGAAATCACTCTTGCCAAACCAAATATCTTTAAGCAACTGTTCCACAACCGCGAGACTCAACCAACCTTACCTAGCAAAAAGCCACCTCTTCCTAATAAGGTTTTTCCCACTTACACCTTTAAAAAGAGCTCCTATAGGCGTGGCCTAATTTTTGGCGTGAGTTTGAGCTGTTTGTTACTCTTAGTTGCTTGGTTACTCTATGACCGTTTGGATTTACAACTCCATGCCCAAATCTTAAATAGATCAAATAATGCTACAGATGAATCCCAGCCGCCAGCAACAACCTCAAACACCTTCTCAGATCCCTTTGCTGAGGCAGTGCGGCTAGCAGAAGAAGCTGCCGCTGCTGGTCAAACGGTTCAAACTTCAGCTCAATGGTTAGATATAGCTGCTAAGTGGGAACATGCTTCTGATTTAATGAGCAAAGTAAAGCAAGATGATCCTCGCTATCAAACAGCTCAAGATCGCATCGTAGCTTACCGCAAAAACAGTGAGGTGGCTCAAATGCAAGCAAGAAAGAATCGCTCTTAGTTGTTGATCAGATTAATCTCGAGAAACAAGGCAATGGGGAATGCGGAATGGGGAATAGGAAAGAGAATTGTTTCTCCCATAACCGAGCAGTCTTGTCCCAAGCCCTACTTCAAAAAGCGGCTATCCCTCCCATTCCATTTAGGAATGGGAGGGATAGCTGCCGCCGCTTAGTTATTGGTTATTTGTCTTTCTTTACACCAGACATAATTTACATAAAGTCTGGCACATCTATATCCGCGTCAACAGATGCATCAGCATCAAGACCAGCGGTTCCCTTAGAATCATGCTTGGATGCCTGATTAGGTTCAAAGGCTTGAGTCGGTAGTTGTGCAAGAGATTGTGAAGCTGTGCCATTTGTGCCATTGACTGCATATTGAACACGAATATCTTGCTGTTGTGGCATGGCAATCTGGATACCTTCTTTCTCAAAGCGTTCCTGAATCATGAAGGTTATATCTTCATAAACTGTCCAGTAGTCCTCAGTCTTTGACCAATATTTAATACCAGTCCAGATGAACTCTTCTGTACCTTTATAGATATAAACCCCTACAGGTTTATCTTTGAGGATCAAGGGGTGTGAGTTACCAATCTCCTTCAAAACTGCCTTGACGTAGCGGAGGTCATTTTTAAAGGAAACTAGAACCGGTACTCCTCCCTTACGAATTTCCTTGGCAGTCAGGTTTTCGATGATGCCACCCCAAACCATGCTATTGGGAACAGTAATTACCTGGGCATCCCAACCTCGGATTTTGGTACTTGCTAAGGTAATGGCGTCTACATAACCCCACAGTCCTGCAACCTTGACTTCATCCCCCACATCAAAAGGATTGGTCAACATCAGCGTCAAGCCGCTAGCAACGTTACCAAGGTTACTTTGGAGTGCGAATGCTAACACGAAACTAGCACCACCGACTAGGGCGATGATGGGACCGAGGCTAACTCCTAGGGCTGTTAGAGCTAGCATGACACCAACAACAACTCCTCCTCGTCTGATGAGTAGGACGAGAAAGTCGCGCAATGCTTGGGATTCATCTCCATATCGCAGGAGCAGTTGGAGGGTGAAATTCGCGAGGAAATGAGAGCCAATGATCGAACTGAGCAAAACTCCGAGAAAGATAGCTAAATTCATTAGCCAACGCAAACCTCCTTCCTCTGATTGCAGCCAACTGCCGACCCGTACCCAGAGACCTTCAGTGTCTGTTACATCTATGTCGATTACGCTAACAGCTTCAATGTATTTGCGGTAGGCTTCGCTATTACCACCTTTGCGGTCTAATTCATCCAAAACAACTTCAAAGCGATCGATGATTCCGATCTGGATATCCTTAATGGCGGTAACCGTTTCTACTAGTCGATTTTTTAAGTCTGACTCTTCTGCAGCACTCTTTTCCAATTCTTCTGAGGCTTCATCGAGCTGCTCCTGTTTTTCTTCCAGGTTATCTTCGGTATCAACTACCTCAGGAGTACCTGCAACTTTCTCCTCTCCATCGGCTTCAATTTCAGTTTCTTCCAGGAGAGCTGCAGTTTTGTTGATGGCTTCTGAAGATTGCTCTGTTGGATCTGCTTCCGGGTCTGCTTCCGGGTCTGCTTCCGGATCTACTTCCGGGTCTACTGTATCTGGATCTACTCCATCAATAGCCTCCCGTGCCTGATTCATAACTTTCTGAGCATCGATAAAATCTTTGGAGACTTGCTCATATTCCGGTGTGCCTGGTATGGTCTCCCCTTTGATCTCACCAGCTTTATAGTAGACATCGATCGCTTCTTTTAGTTCGTCGATTTTTTCCGTTGCCTTCTCGTACTCTGCCGAGCCAGGATCGAGCTCTTCTCGCTCTTTTTCCGCCCTTGAGAGGGTTTCGTTGGCGGCATCGTAATCCGCCTTTCTCTGGGCTTTGTTCAAAGCCTCTTGTAGTCCTGCGTCCTCTTGCAGCGCCTTTTGCGTAGCTGCTGCTTCCTCGATCGCTTCTTCGGCTCTTTTGAGATTGTCTTTGGCTTCTTCTACCTGTTTGGTAACTTTTTCGTACTCCGGTGTACCAGGTTCAACTTTGGCTTGTGCCTCTTCTGCTTCCTGGAGAGCTTTCTTCGCTTGGTCTAACTTAGCCGCTGCTTCTTCCTTTTGCTGGATCGATAAATTCTGGCGCTTGACAGCAATTTCAGCATCGCTGATGTCCTGAGTTCTTCTTTTGAGAACCTCCATCCAGGCTGCTGCTTCATTTTCCAGTTCTGCCAGGGAGAGGGGCCGAACCAGCAACTTCAGTTCATCAACGGGAATTTTAATGTCCTTAGTGGTTATTGCTGCTGTGGGATCTCCTGTTGGCAGCTCAATCTCTTGCACTTCTTCAACTGCTGCTTCCTCCACTTCTGCTTCTTGCGCTCGCACGGGAGACCATCCTATGCTAAAGGCACAAATGATTCCAGCGGTCAGAACAATGGCACGAACTCTATAGCGAAACATTGGCTTTCATCCTTTAGTGTGTTTTTTGGAAACTGCTTTGCAATTAGTTTGGTAGATGAGTTTACCCCGCTGAGTAATCCTGATTGTGACATCAGCGGTTTTACGTAGCTTAACCAAGTTACGTATCGTATATTTTACAGGGAAAAATATAAATTAGGTGTTAGATGTTAGTGTTAGGTGGTAGGTGGTAGGTGGTAGGGATTTTTCTCTTTAAAATATACAAAAAATCATAGTGTATTTTGGCTTGCAAAATGATTAAAACCTCTGTTTGGAGTGGCTTCCAAAATCATGCAACAAACCCTAATTATATATTTACATCAGAAAGAGAACCGACGACTGTCCGTGTTTCGTCTCGGTTCTCTTACTGGTTCGCTCCTCACACAATCGTAATAGTATCCGAACCTAATTGAATTTGTCAATTATTTTTATAATCTTTTTCTTTTAGAGCTCCACTGGTGCAAATGTACTTAAATGTTCTTCGAGAAGCGAGCGCAGCAATACTCGGGTAACCGCAACCAAACCCAACCTCGCTTGAGCCACCTTTGGTGTTTGGGACTTCACTTCTCCCCAAATACGACAACTGCGGTAAAACTGCTCAAAAGCCTGACTCAACTCCCCAGCCAATTTTACTCCCTGAAGTTGACTGTGGTTACTAAGGGCATCTTGCACATCTACAATCTGAGCAATCAAATGTCTTTCTGCTGGATGTACTAGAAGCATGGAGAATTGGGAATTGAGAATTGGAAATTGAGAATTGGGAATTGGGAATTGGGAATTGGGGTTTTTATCGGTTTTTGGTGAATTGCTGCTGCTCCTGTCCCATTCTCCATTATAGGTTGTGCCGTTTGCATCACTAAGCTTGATTACACCCTGTCTGTGAGCCAAACGCAGCAGTGAACAGCAGCGAGCATGAGCATATTGTATGGGAAATAAATGCTCACTATCTCCCCTTACGCCCTCACCCCCTGACCCCCTCTCCCTATCCCTCCAAGAAATCAACTGTTGTAAGTAGGTAGCTAAACTCTCTTCCTCCAACCGAAAGTAAATCCAGCCAGAGGAAACCACTTCAACCCTAAAGTTCAAGTTGTTGAGTGTTATTTGTTGGGTGTTGGTTACTCCCAGCTCCCAGCTCCAATTCTTCTCCCCTAGCTCCCCCAACTCCCTGTTCCCTTCTTTAAAAGCATTCATTAGTTGATGAGCAATGTCGATTGCTCTTAGCTGCAACACAGGAGCAAGTTTGAGTGCGATCGCACAGCTATACACAATGTCAGTATCATGGGAGCAGCGCTTCACCTGAATAGTTTCTGGCATTAGTGGAGCGCCTCTTGGTACATCAGCATGCTGCATGAGGCAAAAGATACTTGTAGCATTGAACACCTGTACCTGCAATATTTGTTTGATAGCAGCTGAATTTACCGAACAACTCATACTTAATCACCGATCCTGGGAAGTATTTTTTGTTACATTAAACTCCGTGTACAATCGAAAAAAACTAGTGATTCGTTAAGCCTGGAGCTTATGCTTTCATTATCCGACTCATCAAAAGCATCTCGACCTTTTTTAGCTTGGCAACGGATTGTTGACTGGGCGCGGGAACACTACCGTTATCGAGTTTTTCATAAAGATGAGCGAATTCCCTCCCGTGCTGGGTTAATATATCTGGTACATCGGGGAGTGGTTCGTTTAGTTGGTAGAGCTCAAGTTAATGTCAGCACCAAGACTTCTGAGTATCAATTGTCACAAGAGTTAACAGAAGAAGCTTTTTTAGGTTTTGTTGCAGCTGGTCAACCTTTTGAAATTGTGGTACAGTCGCCATTTACACTACAGGTTTACTCCCATGTTGACCAAACCGCTGTGATTTGGATGTACTGGCAAGATCTAGACAACTGGCCTCATGTACGGCGGGAAATCTTAGATGCATTTCGGTACCAGCATCAGCGCAAACTCCTCTGGTTGAGTACTTTGGGACAGCGACGTACCATTGACCGACTATTGGGATTTCTGACCCTACTAATTGAAGAATTTGGTGAACCTACCGATGATGGTTACTGTTTGCCATTTCCCTTGACTCATGCACAAATTGGTAGCGCGATTGGTTCTACTAGGGTAACTGTAACTCGCTTGATGGGTAAGCTGCGCCAACAAGGATTAATTGGCATCCAAGGAGAACATCTGCTCTACTTACCAAGTCAATTAATTGAAGATTGAAGATTTTAGATTTACCCCATAAATAGATTTAGGGGCTTGTGACCGTTTTAATTATTCAATCTAAAATCTAAAATCTAAAATCTAAAATCTAAAATCTAAACTAGAATCCCCGCTCTTGCATAGGCGGGGAGCGTCAATTCAGTAAGCACCATTACCCTTTGGAGAGATTATGACGCCAATTGTTTTAACAATTAACCATATATCCATCCAAAAATTTTTAAAGTTGACATAGTAAACATCCATCTGTACGCGACGCTGATAAGGAATATCATTGCGTCCTGAAACTTGCCATAGACCAGTAATACCAGGTCTAATTGTTAGAACTTTATCCATATGATGCCCGTATTTAGGCAGTTCTTCTGGTACTAATGGTCTTGGACCAACAACACTCATATCTCCCTTTAAAACATTCCAAAACTGAGGAAATTCATCCAAGCTAGTGTACCGAAGAAATTTACCGATTTTAGTAATCCTTGGGTCTTGCTTGAGTTTAAAATTATCCTCAAATTCTTCCCGTAAATCAGGCGAGTCTGCCATCATGTCTAACAACATTTCGTCTGCATTGGTGACCATTGTTCTGAATTTAATACAACCAAAACGGTTATAATCTTTACCAACACGTTCCTGGACATAAAAAACTGGTCCTGGAGAATTGAAGGCAATCAGTACAGTAAGTACCAGGTAAACGGGAAAAAACAAGATCAAAATGGAAAGGGAAAACACAACATCAAACAGCCGCTTGGTGAATTCTCCGTCTAAGCGATGTTGCAACAGAACTTTGTGTCTGTTTCTGAAAGCGAGTGGCTGAAAACCTCGCTTCACGAACGCTCGCAATATCTTGACGGAGATAAGTTGGCTTTGGGCAGTCATCTTAACTCCTTCACTTCACACCACACGTCATGATCATAAAGCCACAAGACGCTTGCTAAAGTGCAGAGCGCTCAGGAAAATAAAATTTTTTGACATTCTCTGCCCTAGAAGGACGGAGATTCTTTCTTCACAGGGATTCTGATGAACTTGCCCTGGTGAAAGCATCTTGACCGTGTGCCCCACGGCTACAAGTCTTCTAGAAGGCTTGTGTAGTAGGCTTTTTCATCTTTTTTTCCTCAATTGGTTGTATTTAAGATACACTATCCTTGAGAGAACTTTCCCTCAGCAGAAGGTCGAGATTGGTAGTCTTGATAGCAGTATTCCAGAAAATTCAGGTAGCGATCGCTAAAAGTTTTGGGAGCGAAGGCCGCTGCGTTAATACGGTTCCTGTGAGGACTAAATGCTCTGGGTGATGCCTCAAAGGTTTTTACTGCTTCAATCAAGGACTCTGGAGTTTGGGTTGTAAAAAATAGACCAGTACCGTTGTCTGAATGTTGCCGCATATCTCGAACAATTTCCAAGGCTCCGCCTGCACCATAGGCAATTACCGGTGTACCACAGGCTTGGGCTTCAACTAGAGCAATGCCAAAATCTTCACAAGCCGCGTAGACAAAGGCTTTGGCTTGAGCCAGATATTGCTCAACTACAGCATTCGGCTGGAAACCCAACACTTGTACATTAGGTTTTGCCAGTTGGCGAATCAGCTTTAACTCTGGTCCATCCCCAATCACTACCAGTGGGTATCCCAGTTGATTAAAGGCTTTAACAATCAAAGATACTTGCTTGTAACTCACCAATCGAGAGACCGTTAAATAAAAATCTTCCTTTTGCTCCTCGAAAGTAAATCGCTCAATATTGACTGGTGGGTAAATTACTTCGGCTCGACGCCGGTAGCAACGCCAGATGCGACGTGCTGTATGGTAAGAGTTAGCAATAAAATAATCTACCCGGTTTGCCGACAGAGTGTCCCACTGACGCAACTGATGGAGCAGATAGCGCGTAATTAAGCCTTGAGGTCCGCGTCCCATAGGACTAGAGTGCAAGTAATCAAAAGTCAACTCCCAGGCGTAGCGCATGGGTGTATGGCAGTAGCAGATGTGCAACTGTTGCGGACTGCTCAGGACTCCCTTAGCAACAGCGTGGGAAGAAGAAAGGATGACATCATAGTCCCTTAAGTCTAGCTGTTCAATTGCTAGGGGCAACAGTGGTAGGTATTTCTGGACACCGTTGCGAGCCAAGGGCAAATGTTGTAAGAAGGTAGTGCCAATCGAGCGTCCAAATAGATAACTCTGGGGATTAGTAGATTCAAAGTCAATTAGAGCATAAAGATCAGCATCAATATGCTTCAAAATTTCTTGAACTACCAGTTCTGATCCACCAGTTGCTTTGGGAGTTAACCACTCGTGAACTAGGGCATATTTCAATGATATTTACTCAGAATACGTCAATAAAGAATTGGGAATTGGGAATTGGGAATTGGGAATTGGGAATTGGCGAGTTTAAATATCTCTCTTGTTTTCCGACTCCCTTTAAGAGCAATAAGCTGTTATGACTATTGTTCTTCTGTAGGAACTTCAGTTGAGCAGTAGGTATTAATCTCTGTGATTAATTGCGCTTCTGAAGCAGTGGCTTTTTGTAACTTGATTGAAGCCACCTCAGATCCTTGCCAGTCTCTCTTGTTAAACGCCGCTACAAAGTCACGAGTGGCTTGGCTGGTATCGCGATACATACTAACAAAACTAGTTTGATAATTTTGTAGTTGCTCATCTTTAAGTTCGATAGCTTCCATTTCTGGAGATGCTTTTTCCATGGCATCTGCTGCTTGGAGGGCTACTTGCGGATTAGACAACTGACCACTATTAGTGAGTTCATTTACTTGAGTGACTACCTTGTTGGCAACTTGGATAATCTGGTTACATTCTTGAGTTTTAGTATCACCGCAACCAACACTCAACAAGCTTACGACGGCTGTTAAGCTCAAAAAAACCATGTACCTTATCGGACAATGCATCATACACTCCTACCATGATTGATGGTGCTCCTGTTGTCTTAGCATATTTTGTTCACTACCGCACACTAAGGGACTTCCAAATAAAAAAACATCCCATCGCTAGGAGAGCTGAGGGAGTTGGGGGAGCTGCGGGAGCTGGGGGAGTAAGACAAGTCCAAAAATTGGGATGATTTATTTCTTGGAGTTCCCTAAAGCCAACCTCGGAGGTGATAAACTAGGGTACCAATGTATTCTTTCATCACACGGGTAGTTTTATCTAATTGGTCAGTAGTTGGTAGTAGACTCAGGAGCGTGGCTTGTGGACTAGTGTTTGGTTCTGCGAGTTCTAGTTCAGTTACGAGGAAATCCGTGGGTGCTGGGATGGCTTCAATTCCTTGACGCAAGAAAATTTGAAGTGCTCGTGGCATATGCATGGCTGAGGTTACTAGTAAGATCTGGTTAATACCTCTTTGCGCCAAAATTTGCTTGACATTGACAGCATTTTCATAGGTGTTGAGGGATGTGGAGTCTTGTATAACAGCAGATTCAGGAACACCTAACAATTTCAGAATCTTGACCATATCCGCCGACTCTGGATCACCACCGCCGCGCCAAGCAATGCGTCCTCCGGAAGCAATTACCACGGGAGCTTTACCTTGACGGTACAACTGTGCTCCATAGATAATGCGATCGCCTTGTTCTCTCAAGTCTACTTCCGGTCGCGGCTTAGCAACAGATCTAGTTGCACCTCCCAAGATGACAATTGCCTGTGCAGATGGTAATTCTGTTTTGGGGACATGCTGCCATTCTAATCCTTTAACTAGGCTATTAGCGACAAAACTATTACTCGTCACCAACAATACAACCAATGCCACAAATATTGGTATTGGCACCCAACGAGAGTGTTTCCACCACAGTATTAAAGCTAGCACCATTAGTAGGCAAGCAAATCCTAAGGGGTAGATGAATAGGGGTAGTAGTTTGGACAGGAATAAGAACATTTTTCAGTAAGGAGTTTAGGAGTTCAGGAGGCAGGAGGCAGGAGGCAGGAGGCAGGAGGCAGGAGGCAGGAGGCAGGAGGCAGGAGGCAGGAGGCAGGAGGCAGGAGGCAGGAGGAAAAAATCACCGTTTGGGTTTGGCATCAATTCCCAATTCCCAATTCCCAATTCCCAATTCCCAATTCCCAATTCCCAATTCCCAATTCCCAATTCCCAATTCCCAATTCCCAATTCCCAATTCCCAATTCCCAATTCCCAATTCCCAATTTTAAATTCTCAATTCCTCAATCAACAAATCCATCTGTTGCTGTCGTTGGGTGAGAAAGGTTTCGCATTGATGTAGATACTCTACAGCGGTAGTGAATTGCTCAAAAACATCTGCAAGTTCCAGTTCACCTGCTTCTATTTGTTTAATGATTTGTTCAACTTCAGCAACTGTTGCTTCATAGTTCCAGGATTCCGGTAAGGATATGTCTGCTTGGTGTGAACTAGAGGTGCGCTTCATCATATATAAAGTTTCTCATTTGGTGATCGATCGTACTTTCGTTCTTGGTTTTTGGGAATGGGGAATTGGGAATGGGGAGTAGGGAGTAGGGAGTAGGTTAGATCCTGGACTTCTTCAAGAAGTCCGGGAGGGAGTACCTCACAAATGCAATCAATTCCCTTGCCGGATTCAAGATCTGTGGTTATCTTGTAGGGAATGTTGTCAGCTATCAGATATTAGCTATCAGCTATCAGCTTTTAGCTTTAAATTAGGATGTTTCAACAAAAACTTGCTCTGGGAGCAAGTTTAATCGAGAAAATCTCGGAGTTTGTCTTATGATACCGGAGTTGAGGGTTAAATTCCTCTCCACTACTTTAGTGCTCAGCTTTTCTGTAATTTTAGTCTCCTGTGGTTCTCCAGGAGATAGACAGGATAACAGCAACAAGATTACCATTATGGGGGTGGGAGTAGAAAATTCTGAGGAAGAACTCAGAGAAGCTTTGGCTCCTTTTACCGAAAAAACTGGAATTGCGATTGAGTATGAGGGAACCAGTGAGTTTGCCACTCTCCTACCAGTGCGAGTGGCATCGGGCAATCCACCGGATATTGCCCTGTTCCCTCAACCTGGTTTAATGGCAGACTTAGCAAGAGTTGGTGATTTAGTACCGATAGATACCTTCTTAGAAAAGTCGCAGCTTACCCAAGCCTATCCTCAAGAATGGCTGGATTTGAGTACCGTTGATGGCAAAATTTACGGTATTTGGATTAAAACTTTCCTCAAGAGTCTGGTTTGGTATAGTCCTCAAGCTTTTGAAGCTGCTGGGTATCAAGTGCCTACCACTTGGGAGGAAATGATTGACCTCTCTGATCAGATAGTAGCAGATGGTGGTGTCCCCTGGTGTTTGGGAATTGAAAATAGTTCTGCTACTGGTTGGGTGGGTACAGACTGGATTGAAGATATCATGCTTCGTACTGCTGAACCCAAAGTATATGACCAGTGGGTCAGGGGTCAAATTTCCTTTGAACATCCAGCGGTAAAAAATGCTTTTACGGAGTTTGGTAAGATTGCTCTCAACCCCCAATATTTAGCTGGTGGTACTACTGGCGTCATCAGCATTCCCTTCGGAGATTCACCCAATCCTCTTTTTGAGAGTCCCCCAGGTTGTTACCTACACCGCCAAGCTACCTTTATTACCTCTTTCTTCCCTGATAATGTGGTGGTGGGTAAGGATGTTGATGTTTTTCCTTTACCGGGCATCAAACAAGAATTGGGTTTACCTCTGTTAGTAGCCGGTGAGATTGTTGGTGTTTTTAATGATACTCCAGAGGTAAGAGCTTTAATGGAATACCTGATTACCGCCAAACCCCATGAAATCTTTGTCAGTAAGGGAGGCTATATCTCACCCCACAAACAGCTGAATTTGGATGCTTACCCGGATGAAGTTACCAAAAGTCAAGCAGAAATTCTGGCTAACGCGCAGGTGGTACGCTTTGATGGTTCGGATATGATGCCGGGTGCGGTGGGTACAGGTACTTTCTGGACTGGTATCGTCGATTATGTTGGTGGTACAGATGTGGATATTGTCTTGAAAAATATCCAGGAGAGTTGGCCCACGGAGTAGGTGTTAGGTATTTAGGGCGAGTGAGAATAAGTAACAAGTGACAAGTAATATCAATTCCGGCTACATTGGGATAATATTCGTAATGTAGGGGCGCAAAGCTTGCGCCCTCCAGCATCTATGTTTTCTAACCAGAAAGCCAGATTTTTAATCATTCCGATGCAACCGGAATTGATATAACAAGTAATAAGCGCCTAACGGCGCAGGCAACAGGCAACAGCTCATCTGGCAACAGGATAAAATAGCGCCGAAAAAAAAGACGAGAAACTAGTCATATCAAGGGATTTAGCACCAAATGTATGGTTTTTAGTTTCTGAAGAGCTCCCGCTTGTGCGCTTCGCGCCCCCAATTGAACAGGAGAAACTATTATAGTTGTGGGAAGTGTCAGAGACAAAACCGGAATTACAATGGTGCAATCATCTAGCCCGTTGAAGAGCTTGGTTGAGGGAATAGTGGACAATTTTATTGGTGAAAGGACAAGAATGTCCTTATCCCGCTCGAGAGAATGAATCGTATACCATCCCCTACTTCACGACACTTCCTCTTCAAGAGATACCCTCTCTAAGATATAGCCGTGAAAAAATCTAAGGTCAACAAGAAATCTCCCAAACCAAGTCAAGATCAAAGTTTAAATGTCATCAATCCCCATGCTGCCGGAATTGACTTAGGTTCAAGAGAACATTGGGTTTGTGTACCCTCTTCAAGCACAGCGGACAATATTCGTTCATTTCTGCTCATGGTTAGGCTTATGTCCTGGTTGTCGTATTACTGGTGGTAAAAGGAAAAGTTCTCAAACCCGTCAAGTAGCTAATCGAGCCGCTACTGCTTTTAGATTAGCAGCTCAAGCTGTTAGTCGTTCTCAGTCTGCCTTGGGCGCTTTTTATCGTCGAATTAAAGCTCGCGCTGGGGCTCCTAAAGCGATTACCGCCACCGCACATAAAATTGCTCGTATTTTTTATACTTTGTGGACAACCAAACAATCATACCAAGATACAGCGCTTTGCGATGTTATGAGGTACAGTAAGAAAAATCCCCCTAAATCCCCCTTAGAAAGGGGGACTTTTTCTGCCCCCCTTTCTAAGGGGGGTTGGGGGGATAAAGGTGTACCACATAACAGCGAAAACTGCTGTATTGGAGCTGATTACTATGAACAACAATATCGCTCACGGGTGGTTAATCACCTTTCTCGAAGGGCTCAATCCCTTGGCTTTACACTTGTTGAAGCCAATCCAACTTCAGGCTAGTTTCTCGAGAGTAATTATCTCTCGTGTCTGTTAAAGAAGGTAATCGGCTTCGCTGGTGCTGTAGGCGATCGCTTTCTTCTAGAGTAGTCATTGTGGGGAATAGTTTATATGCGCACACCCACTCCATTGTTCATAATAGTAGCAAAAAGTAATCACAATTGCAACCAATACATATCTGGGAGATACACAGGGTGCAATCGTTATACCGCCTTGAAATTAATTTCAAGGCTCATAGCTCAAGTCCGTTAAAACGGACTAAAAATAGATAATTATGTCCTAATAATCTTGTTGAGTTGCGCACAAATTTTCACCGAGG